>JALQUY010000014.1:0-9003 GCA_023260615.1 Schleiferiaceae bacterium | reverse complement strand
ATTGCCCGTTACCGTGAGCAATTGGACCGAATTGGCTTCAGCTTTGACTGGGAACGCGAAGTGCGCACCTGCAACGCGGACTACTACCAGTGGACGCAGTGGATCTTCATCCAGCTCTTTCATGCCTGGTTCAATGAAGCCAGCGGCAAGGCGGAGTCCATCGATTCCTTGATCGCGCATTTGGACGCCCACGGCACCGAAGGCTTGCGCGCCACGCATCACGGGGAGCCTGCTTGCACCCCCGAAGAATGGGCCGGCTTCGATGCGGCGGGGCGAGAAGCCTTCTTGCAGCATTTCCGCCTGGCCTTCCGGTCCGAGTCCGTGGTCAACTGGTGCCCTGCCATGGGCACTGTTTTGGCGAACGACGAAGTGGTCGATGGCCGATCCGAACGCGGCGGCCACCCCGTGGTTCAGAAGCCCATGCTGCAGTGGAGCTTGCGCATTTCCGCCTACGCCCAACGCTTGTTGGACGGCCTCGAGGGTTTGGATTGGTCGGACTCCATCAAAGAGACGCAACGCAACTGGATCGGCCGTAGCCAAGGGGCCCGCGTCCGATTTGGCCTGCAAAGCCTAGACGGTGAAGCCTTAGAGGTCTTCACCACCCGTCCGGATACGCTGTACGGGGTGACCTTTATGGTCATTGCCCCCGAGCATCCCTTGCTCGCTGCCCTGACCACGGACGCCCAACGCGCTGAGGTGGAAGCCTACCAAGAAGCCGCTTCGCGCCGCAGCGAGCGCGACCGTCAAGCGGATACCAAAACGATTTCCGGCGCCTTCACGGGGGCCTATGCCAGCCACCCCTTCACGGGGGCTCCCGTGCCCATTTGGACCAGCGACTACGTGTTGATGGGCTATGGTACGGGTGCCATCATGGCTGTTCCAGCGCACGATAGCCGCGACTACGCCTTTGCCAAACACTTTGGCCTGCCCATCCAGGAGGTCGTGGCCGGCGGCGACCTTTCTGTTGAATCCTACGACGCCAAAGAGGGCGCCCTTGTGAATTCGGACTTTTTGAACGGTCTCCAGGTGAAAGACGCCATTGAGCGCGCCATAGCCGAAGTGGAAGCGCGCGGTCTGGGTGAGCGACGCGTGCAGTACCGCTTGCGGGACGCCGTATTTGGCCGACAGCGCTACTGGGGCGAGCCGATTCCGGTGGCCTACCGCCATGGCGTGCCCGAAACCCTGCCCTTGGAGGAATTGCCTTTGGTTTTGCCTGCGGTCGATGCCTACTTGCCGACCGAAGATGGCGAGCCCCCCTTGGCACGCGCAGCCGCTTGGCAGTCCCGCGAGGGCCTTCCCTTGGAAACCACCACGATGCCCGGTTGGGCCGGTAGCTCCTGGTATTTCTTGCGCTACATGGACGCCCAGAACGACGGCGCTTTTGCCGCGAAAGACAAAGTAGACTACTGGAACCAAGTGGACCTCTACGTGGGCGGCAGCGAACACGGAACGGGCCACTTGCTCTATGCGCGCTTTTGGGGCCATGTCCTCAACGATTTGGGACATATCCCCTTCGCCGAACCCTTCCAAAAGCTCGTCAACCAAGGCATGATTCAAGGCATTTCCGCCTTTGTCCACCGCCTGGAGGGCACGCAGACCTATGTGAGTTCCGATGCGGTGCAGGGCCGAAAGACCCAACGCATTCACGTGGACGTTCGGTTTGTGAATGAAAAAGACGAGTTGGACCGCGACGGCTTCAAATCCTGGCTGCCCGAATTTGCCCAGGCCACCTTTGAGCCCGCCGAGGGGCCGATCAAGCTTGACCGCGAAGTGGAGAAGATGTCCAAGTCCAAGCACAACGTCATCAATCCTGACGCCATCTGTGCGGACCACGGCGCCGATGCCTTGCGATTGTACGAAATGTTCCTCGGTCCCCTGGAGCAGTCCAAGCCCTGGGATACGAAAGGCCTAAGCGGCGTAACGGGTTTCTTGCGCAAAGTCACCCGTTTGATGGACAAGCGCAGTGCCGACGAGGCGAGCAAAGACGAACTCAAGACCCTGCACAAGCTGATCGAAAAAGTGGAGAAGGACATGGACAACCTGTCCTTTAACACGACCGTAAGCGCCATGATGATTGCGGTCAATGAGTGGTCGAGCCAAGCTTCTATTTCCGAAGCCACTTTGCGCGATTTTGCCGTGCTGCTTTCGCCACTGGCACCCCATTTGGCCGAAGAGCTATGGGAAACTTTGGGCCAAGCGCCGAGTGTGGCTTATGCCCCCTTCCCTGTGTTGAATCCTGACTACTTGGTGGAAGACGCGGTGCAGTACCCCGTGCAATTCAACGGCAAGACGCGCTTCTTCATCGAGGTTCCGACGGGCAGCACCCCGGCCGAGGTGGAAGCGGTGGTTCGAAGCCACGAAAAGACGGACAGCTACGTGGACGGCAAAACGATCCGAAAGATCATCGTCGTTCCCGGCCGTATCGTCAACGTGGTGGTTGGATAAAGAGCATTCGATTTTTACCGAGGCAACGCTCTGAAAGCTTAGGCTTTTCGCTCAGGTATTAATCTGCTAGCGCGGCAATCGAATCAATCTGTGCCTTGAGGGGAGCCATGTGGGCTTCGTAACTCGCCCATAATTTGGCGGGCAAGGGTTCCGTCCGCTGCATGGGCTCACGCAAG
Source organism: Schleiferiaceae bacterium (assembly GCA_023260615.1). Classification (GTDB taxonomy): domain Bacteria; phylum Bacteroidota; class Bacteroidia; order Flavobacteriales; family Schleiferiaceae; genus TMED14. The sequence goes on along the minus strand of JALQUY010000014.1, from coordinate 6,382 downwards.
GGATCTACCTGTTTTCCGTTCTTCCAAAAGCGGTAGCATACGTGGGGTCCTGTGGCCAATCCAGTAGAACCGACATAGCCAATCACCTGCCCCTGCTCCACGTGCACCCCATTCCGAATGCCTTTGCCAATTCGGCTCATATGCAAGTACTGGGTGGTATATGTTCCGTTGTGCTTGATCTTCACATAGTTGCCATTGGCACTGGTGTACGTCGCCGCGATCACGGTGCCGCCCGCCGTCGCCAAAATGGGCGTTCCTGTGGGGGCCGCGTAGTCGGTACCTAGGTGGGCTTTCCAGCGCTTCTGCACAGGGTGAAAGCGGTTCTTGGAATAGCGAGAGGTGATTCGTGCAAACTCCAAAGGGGCCTTCAAGAACATTCGCTTTAGGCCTTCCCCTTCTTCCGAGTAGAAATCGCGAATGCCGTTCGCTTCATCCTCGTACCGGAAGGCATAGTAGGGTTTGCCGTTGTGGACGAAGCGCGCACCTAAAACCTTGCCCGTACCCACAAACGAAGTGTCGTCTACATAGCGTTCTTCGAAGATGACCTCAAAGCGGTCGCCTTTCTGGATGCGGAAGAAGTCAATGGTCCACGCATAGACTTCGCTGAGTCGAACGGCAACCGCAGGCGAGACATTTTCATTGGCCAGTGTCTCGTAGAGGGAGCTTTCAATGGTTCCGGCGACAATGCGTTGAACCACCTTGGTGGGGCGTTCTACCGCCGTGACATACAGGCTGTCTTGGAGGCCAAAAATGAGGTATTCCGTTTGAGAGGATTCGTACACGAAGTAATGAGCCGCCTCGGTGCTATCAAGGGAGCGGAAGACCCAATAGGCATCGCCGGCACGCCAGCGGCGGGGGTTAAAAACGCCTTTGGAGAGTTCCAACAATTCAGCCACTTTGGGGTAGGGAACGCCTAGCTCGTCCATGACTTGACCGAAGGCCTGTCCTTCCTTGACTTGGTAACGGGTAGGCGCAAACTCTGCCAAGGAGAACCCGTACATATTGCCGGGATCTACGGCTTCACCCGCATCGCCTAGCACTTCGTCGCTGTTTGAGCCGCAAAAGCGAACCAGCGTAAAGAGCAGGATGACCGCCAAAAGGCCCAGTCCTCCCGCCTTGAGGCGACGAGCGAGAACTTTCTTAGCTTTTTTGGGGGAGGTCATGGCGAAATCAGGAAAGCCCAAAACTACGCTTTACAAGCGGGAAAGCCATCAAGAGTATGGATAACCTGTGGCTAACATTCGGCTAAAAAGTATACCCTACTGATAATTAGCGGATAACATCACATTGACATGCGGCTCATTGCTTTGTACAAATCCAATCTCATTCCAACCTATGGGGGAGAAACGCAGTATACAAGCCGTGGTGCTTTCAGATATCCACCTTGGAACCTTTGGGTGCCATGCCAAAGAACTGCTCAAGTATCTTAAGAGCATTCGCACCGAACGCATTATCCTCAACGGGGACATCATAGACATATGGAACTTTAAAAAGCGCTATTTCCCAAAGTCTCATTTAAAAGTGTTAAAGTACTTGATCACGTTGGCCCAAAAAGGCACCGAAATCATTTACATCACTGGGAATCACGATGAGCTATTGCGCCGATTTGCGGATAGTGACATGGGAAACATCCATCTTAGAAATCAGATCGTCCTTGATTTTGGGGGCACTAAAACGTGGATTTTCCACGGAGATATTTTTGATGCATCCATTCAAAATGCTCGCTGGCTGGCAAAACTGGGAGGCTGGAGTTACGACCTCCTGATTTGGCTCAACCACTACATCAATAGACTCTTGGCCGTATTGGGCAGAGAAAAATACTCCTTGAGTAAGGTCATCAAGGACAGTGTAAAAAAAGCGGTCAAGTATATCGGCGATTTTGAGTTTGCTGCAGCCGAAATGGCCAAATCGAAAGGCTATGATCAAGTGATTTGCGGGCACATTCACCAGCCTCAAATGCGAACCATTGAAACAAGTCACGGGCCCATTTCCTATTTGAATTCGGGCGACTGGATTGAAAATTTAACCGCCCTGGAATGGGATGGCACCCAATGGACCTTGTACACATACCCTTTGGCGGACACAAGCGAAGAAGAGTCGGATGAAAAAGTAGATGCCTCTCCTTCTCAACTTTTAGCCCAGCTGCTCAGCGAATAAAATGGATCGGCCACTTAAAATTCTTTACGCACTCCAAGGCACAGGCAATGGACACATGGCCCGAGCAAGGGAAATCGTTCCCCTGCTTCAAACATTGGGGAACCATGAAATTCACGTGTGGGTTTCTGGTACACAATCTGAACTTTCATTGCCCTTTCCTATCCAGCGCAAGCTTCACGGCTTCACCTTGTATTATGGGAAAAAGGGAAGTGTCCACCTCGGGCGAACGCTTCTAAAAAACCGCCTGTTTAAGTTTCTATGGGACGTTTGGCAGAGCCCAGTGACGTCCTATGATTTTATTCTGAATGATTTTGAACCGGTAAGTGCGTGGGCAGGACGGATTCGAGGCATTCCTGTATTCGCTTTGAGTCATCAGGCGGCTGTGTTACATCCTGACGCTCCCCGCCCCAAGTCTAAGAAGCCCTGGCTCGAGAAGGGAATGTATTGGTTTGCTCCTTATCAGGCCGCAAATGGCTTTCACTTTAAAGCGCTGGAACCTTTTGTATTTCCCCCCGTAATTCGGAAGGAAATTCGGAATCTACCCCAAACCCCATCCGGTAGTTTGTTAGTTTACCTGCCCGCCTACACGCCTGAAAAATTGCTCCCTATTCTAACGAGTTTAGACGTGCCCGTTAACGCCTACTTCAAAGGCGCATTTTCGGCTTACACGGTGGAGCTTGTGACGGTGCTACCCATCGATTCCACACAGTTTCTTCAATCGTTCCAATGCGCTGATTCCGTCCTATGTGGTGCAGGATTTGAACTTCCAACGGAGGCCCTCTTCCATGGAAAACGCGTAGCCGTCGTTCCCATAAAGAATCAATACGAACAGGCTTGCAATGCAGCTGCTGCCGTTGAATGTGGCGCTTGGCACTTTTCTAAGTTGAAGAAGAAAAATGTGAAAGCCTTGCGAAAATGGTTGAAAAGTCCCGCTCCCAAAGCCTTGCACTGCCCGGATCAAACCGAAGAAATTTTAACCGATATACTTCGCCATTTCGCAGCCCAGGGCGACTTCAAGCGGTGGAAAAATGAGCAACTCGTCCTTGATCTTACCCTTCCGTAACATAGCGATCCACGAAGGATTTGCCCCACTCGTCGACCTCCGTAGCACTCCATAAAAAGGGGAAGAAAATGCGCTTTTGAAAGCGAGGAGGGAGGTACTTCTGCCAATTTGTGCCCCCCGTTGCGCGCGCGTCCATAGGCTGCTTGGCCAAGTAGCGCACTGCAGAGCGGTAGTGCTGCAAGGGCCATAAGACGTTGACGTATTGGTCAAAGGCACGCAGTTCTCTCTGAAGGGATTCGCTAAGAGTGCCTTCCGCATGAAGCCGGGCGGCTTGCTCCGATATGGATCGGCCCTGGGTCCTCCGGGCGCGCTTGCTGAACTCTTCGCCGTACTTCAGCTCAAACTGCTGAAGGGTAAGGGTTTTTTGGCCGTCCTTTTCTAACGTGGCGCCGCGCAACCAATAGATGTTTTCGAGCAAAGTATCTGTGTTCATCTCTGAAGCCAGCTGGTCGCGTTTTTCGAGGTGAACGAGGTCGTTGAGCTTGGCACTGGCGAGCTCGATCATGCGGTACTGTCCAGACTGGAAGCCGCTTGCAGGAATGAGGGCCATTCGGAAGCGCAAAAACTGCTCGCGGTTCATGCCGTCCACCATGACGCCAAAGCTGTGCTCCAAGGCGCCAAAGTAGCGGTTGGCTCGGCGTATGGCCTCTGTCAGGGCTTCTTGGTCGGTGGATTTCGCGGCGACCATGGGCTCCAATTCATGGAGCACCAATTTGAAGTAGAGCTCCGTGATTTGGTGGTACATGATGAAGATGGGCTCGTCGTGGTGGGACGTTCGGGGCTGTTGCAAGCTCAGCAAACTGTCCAAACGGATATAGTCCCAATAGGTCAAGTAATCGGCCTCGAGCAAGCCGTCCAAAAAGTCGAGCAATTCCTGCCCCGAGGCAGCGTATTTTTCTTGAAGGGCCTTAATGCGCCCGGCGATGGCGTCGTCCATGACCGAAAGGTACGGCAGACGTTCAGCTCAAAGTATGAGATTCGTCAGCTTCCCTTTGAAATCGAAAAGGAAAAAGTAGTCCCTGCCCCCAAGGCGCTGGTCACTTTAATCGAGTGTCCATGAGCCTCTATGATGTGCTTAACAATGGCCAATCCCAGTCCCGTTCCACCAATTTTTTTGGTGTGTGTTCGGCTCCGGTCCACGCGGTAGAAGCGTTCAAAAACGCGCGTCAAATCTTCTTTTGCGATGCCTATCCCGTTGTCTTCGATGGTTACGTTGTAGTTTTTTTCCGCATCCTGGATGGAAACCTTTACGAATGCACCATCGCCTTCGCGCGAGTATTTAATCGCATTACTGATTAGATTGAGGATGACCTGGTCCATACGCTCCGGATCGGCGTTTACGAGGCAAGATTGTGCGGCATCGTAGTCACGAATCACCTGAATTTCTGTGCTCTGCAGACGGTCAGACAACTGCTCTAAGGCGTCCTCGACTTGCTCGGTCAGGCTATACGTTTCTTTGTTTAGGACCAGCTGACTGGACTCCAAGCGCGCCAAAACATCCATGTCCTGAATGAGGCGAATCATGCGTTCCACATTTCGGTTCGCTTTCTTCAAATACTCTTTCCGAACCTTGCTGTCTTTTACTCCGTCTAAAAGGGTAAGCAGGTAACCTTGAATGTTAAAAATGGGGGTGCGCAATTCGTGCGAGAGGTTGGCGATGAACTCGCGCCGAACATCGTCCCGAGCCTGCAAGCTAACGACCTCGGTAGACGTGCGCTGTGCCCAGCTTCGAACTTCCATCTCCACCTTGCCAATTTCCTCGGCATCTGCCAGCAAGGCATTTCGGTACTTTTCAGGGTTCGAAATCACCTTGTAAATCTTCAGCAAACGCGTGTACAGGAACTGACGCACCAGAGCCTCCACAAGAAAAGCCACTGCGGATGCGACAAAAATGCTGAGCAACGTAATTTCTAGAAAGGGAATCTCCTCCACAGGAAGGGGCAAACCGCCTGAAGGGGTGCTCACCAACACAAAAAGGGCGAACATGACGCCCCAGACCACGGGGCCCAAACAGGCCGCCACAAAAAAGGCAATGCGTTCTGGGCGGTCTAGCATGCCGACTTACTCTTCAAACTTGTAGCCAACGCCCTTGATGGTTTTGATGCGGTCGTCCCCAATTTTTTCGCGGATTTTACGGATGTGTACGTCAATCGTTCGACCACCCACGACCACCTCCGTTCCCCATACTCGGTCCATAATGGAATCGCGGGAAAAAACCTTGCCAGGCTTGCTGGCCAGAAGTTGTAAAAGTTCGAATTCCTTTCGCGGCATGTCCAAACTTTCTTCGCCCAGGTATACTTGGTACTTCTCCAAATCAATGCGAAGGTTGCCGCTTTGAATCATGGTAGTGGTAGATTCCTCCGATGGCGCATTCCGCCGCAAAAGCGCCTTGATGCGGCTCACGAGAACTTTGGGTCGAATAGGCTTTGTGATGTAATCGTCGGCACCGGATTCAAAGCCTGCCACTTGAGAATAGTCTTCTCCTCGAGCGCTCAGAAAAGCAATCAGCGTATGGGCAATTTCTGGGGTTGCCCGAATAAGCTCACAGGCTTCAATGCCGTCCATGCCCGGCATCATCACATCCAAGAGGACTAAGTCGGGCTTGTGCTTCTTACACAGCTCCACGCCCTCCGCGCCATTTTTAGCCGTTTCTACTTTGAAGCCCTCTTTATCCAGGTTGAACGAAACAAACTCCCGAATATCTGGATCATCGTCTACTAGAAGAATGGTACGTTTGGCCATGGCATTTACAATTTGTTACCCAAAGATTGTTACCCAAAGATACCCTGCGCTTTGCACGATTGCACTCGATTAACAATACGATAACGCTCAGGGGGCGGTTGGCTAACACAAGCCGTTGTCAATGTTAGCAAAAGATTACCAATTGCCCTAAAAAGATTTGTTCACTTGGATTTAAACCTGCGCTAACATTGGCCCAATAGGTTTGCGGCATTCAAACAAACGAATAGAATCATGTTTAAGACGCACAAACTTTTCGCTCTAGCTGCAGTTGCAGCTGTCTCACTGGCCTCATGTGATCCCACGACGCCTGTGGATCCCAATCCTGGTGACAACAAAACTAAGATTATCTCTGAAAACATTACCGCCAACGAAACGTGGTACGCAGACACCGTATATCAGCTAGGTGGACGTATTACTGTT
>JALQUY010000149.1 GCA_023260615.1 Schleiferiaceae bacterium | reverse complement strand
CTCCACGGTCTTGCTTCAGCTGCACGCGCCCGATAAGGACTTTGTGTATGTTTTGGGGGACTTTAACGGTTACTTGCCTGATTCCGCCTACTACATGCACAAGTCGGTGAATGGGGAGAAGTTTTGGCTGGTGCTCGATCTTCAGGCGGGCCAAACCTACACCTACCAGTACTGGATCGACGGGTTGATTAAAGTGGCGGACCCCTATTCGGAATTGATTTTGGACCCCTACAACGACGGAAACATTCCCGCTGCCTCCTGGCCCAATCTGCCCAGCTATCCCACCGGCCTGACGACAGGGCATTGCACCTTGCTGCAGCCTGGGAAGCCGGAATACACGTGGAAGAACACCACCTTCCAAGCGCCGGACCGCACCGATTTGCGCATTTACGAATTGCTGGTGCGTGACTTCAGCAGTCAGCGCAACTACCAGATGATTCTGGATACGCTGGACTATTTGGAGCGTTTGGGCATCAACGCCATCGAATTCATGCCCACCAACGAGTTCGAAAACAACGAAAGCTGGGGCTATAACCCCTCCTTCCACATGGCGCTCGACAAATACTACGGCACGCCCGAAAAATACAAGGAGCTCATCGACAGCTGCCACAGCCGGGGTATTGCCGTCATTATGGACATGGTCTTCAACCATGCCTATGGCCAGAGCCCACTGGTACAGATGTATTGGGACGCCACCCAAGGCAAGCCCGCGAGTAACAATCCCTGGTTCAATGCGGATTGCCCGCACCCTCCCTATTGCTGGGGCAATGACTTCAACCACGTCGCAGTGGCCACACAGAATTTCATGGACCGCGTGAACACGCATTGGTTCCAGGAATTCAAGATTGACGGGATTCGCTTTGATTACACCAAAGGCTTTACCAACAATGGCAACGCGGGTTGGGATGTAGCGCGCCAAAATTTGCTCAAGCGCATGGCGGATACCATTTGGGCCGTCAATCCAAATGCCTATGTCATTCTAGAACACTGGGGTGACAACAACGAAGAGAAACTCTTGTCCGACTACGGCATGATGCTGTGGGGGAATTCGACCTACAACTTCCGCCAGGGTGCCCAAGGCTACCTTCCCGGCAGCAACTTCGCCTACGGCATCCACAAGCAGCGCGGATGGAACGATGCCCACCTGATTAGCTACACAGAGAGCCACGACGAAGAGCGTTTGATGTACGACGTGCTGACCTACGGCAATTCTTCGCCCCAAGGCTACAAGACCTATGTGTTGAATACGGCGCTGCGTCGTTCGGAACTGGCGAATGTTTTTGCCTTCACGATTCCCGGCCCCAAAATGATCTACATGTTCAACGAATTGGGCTACGATCAATCCATTGACAACCCCTGCCGTATCTGCAATAAGCCGCCCAAGTGGGGCTACCAGCAAGTGCCCGAGCGCCGACGCCTCTACGATGTCACCGCGGCGGTCATGCAGCTCCGCAAGCAAGCGCCCGCTAGCTTTGACGGCAGCAATTTCACCTACAACCTCGGGGGCGCGGTCAAGCGCATCAATCTGCAGGACTCCACCATGAATGTCAATGTGATTGGCAACTGGGACGTGGTGCCGCAAAACGGCATCCCCAACTTCCCGCATACGGGTACCTGGTACGAATACTTCACAGCAGATTCCGTTGAGGTGCTCGATCCCTTCATGAGCTTCCCCTTGGAGCCCGGCGAATACCGCATTTACACGGATGTGAAGCTGCAGCAGCCCAGCATCACTTTGGGTGAGGAGGAGTTCTTGCCTCAAACGGGTCTTCAGGTCTATCCCAATCCTGCGAGCGATCAAGCCTTGGTGGTAGCGCCTGTGGGTGGAGCGCTTTTGGTGTATGACGTTCAAGGGCGCGTGGTACTGCGCATATTAGCTGAGGCCTACGTTCCTGCGGAATTGGATTTGACCGGTGTGGCTCCAGGCATGTATGTGGTTCGAATCGGTGATTTTGTCGAACGCATTCAAGTGCTGCGATGAAAGCGCTGCGTGCTTTGGTGGCCTTGGCCTGCTTTATGGGCGCTTGGACGACCATGTGGGCACAACCCAGCTACTTGCTTTCCGCTCAGAAGGAGGGCGCGCTAGGCCTGGGGATAGGCGCCATGGCGGCTGGAAACCTATGGTCCGGCCAGCAACTTCAGGGTTTTACGGAGGCTGAGCTAGCGGCTTTGGATGCCTCTGGAATCCCCGCTTGGGACCGCTGGTCCTTGAACCGATGGGATGAAGCAGCCGGGCATCGTTCGGACCTCCTTTTCTATAGTGCGGCGGCCTGGTCCTCCGCGGCTGTTTTGCTTCCCGCTTGGAAGGAAAAGAACGTCTGGGCGTCTGTACCCACGGCGGTGATGTGGGTAGAGATGAATGCCCTCACCTTGGTGGCGACAGATCTTACCAAGAACCTCGTTTCCCGTCCTCGACCCTTTACCTACTTCAGTGGGGCTCCTTTGGAGGCGCGCATGGACTACGATGCTCGAAAATCCTTCTTCTCGGGGCACACCAGTATGACGGCTGCCAACAGCTTTTATGCCGCCAAGGTCTATGCGGATATGTACCCTGATTCCAAATGGAAGCCTTGGGTATGGACGGCGGCTGCTTTGCTACCGGCCGTAACCGCACAGCAGCGCATGGCTGCTGGTAAGCACTTCTTCACGGATGTCCTCGTGGGCTACGGCGTAGGGGCTT
>JALQUY010000148.1 GCA_023260615.1 Schleiferiaceae bacterium | reverse complement strand
GTCAAGCTGCGGACCAGTACGCCCACCGCTCCATATTTCGCTGCTTCGGAGGCGCCTCCCCAGCGCTGCCAGCCTGCCTTGCCATAGGAGGAGCCGGTGTTAATCAACCAGGGATCCATGGGTTCGTTGTAGAAGACAATGTTGCCCGCTAGGAGGTGGCCTTTAGCGGCGAGGTCTTCGCGGCCTACAATTTCAATGACTTTGGCGGTGACGCCGGGGCCCTTGTCGCCGCCGGGCGTGCCCACGGATCCCCCAAGGGCCGTCACGCGCAGGGGGCGCTTGGTTTTGCCTTGGAGGCATTCGGCCGTTTCTACGCCGCGCGCCCAATGGCGCACATCCACGGGTTGGGTAAATACACGGTCAAAACCCAGGGTGTCGAGGGTTTCAACCGCCCATTTGACGCCCTTGGCATCCCCTTCGGAACCGGCTAGGCGTGGACCCGCTTCGGAGCACAAGTTGGCCAGCCATTTGTAGCCCTGCTGTTCGCCGAGCGCTTGTTGGTACAAACCTTTGACAAAGGCGGCATCTTCGGCGGTTTGGGCCTGTGCGCCAAGGGCCCAAAGGCTCAGCGCTAAAAGGGAAAGCGGTTTTTTCATGGGATGGGGTCGAAAATAGAAGCGAAAAGATACGCTGCATTCGGCCCTCCTGAAGCCGGTATGCCTACTCCAACATCAAGGCGGCGGGATCCCCGCTCACGAGGTACATGAGTAGGCCGGTCAACCATCCGCCGTAGGTGCCCAGCGCATAGCCCAGCACGGCGAGCAATACGCCTACAGGAGCCAACGAGGGATGGAAGGCAGCGGCCGCAACTGGGGCGGAGGCGGCCCCGCCAATGTTGGCTTTTGAGCCCACCGCGACAAAGAAGAAGGGGGCTTTGATCCAACGGGCGACACCCAGGAGGATGGCGACGTGGAAGAGCATCCAGATGGCGCCTACGAGGATGAGGCCAGGCTGCTGCACCGCTTCCATGATGTCCATCTTCATGCCGATGGTGCCCACCAAGATGTAAATGAAGACCGAGCCCCAGCGGCTGGCGCCGGCGCCTTCGAGGTTTCGGGCCTTGGTAAAGGAGAGCATCAAGCCCACGGTGGTGGCGACTATGACAATCCAGAAGAAATCACTGGTTAAGCTAAAGTTAGCCGTGTAGGGGGCGTTTTCGGCAAACCAGGGCGCCAGGGTGTCGCCGGCTAGGTGAGAGATGGCCACGGCGCCAAAGGCGAGGCCAAGGATTTGCATGACTTCGGGGAAGGTGGGAATGCGAGACGTTCGGGACAAAAAGTCCTCCATTTCACCCTGCAAAGCCTTCACGGAGCGGTTGTCCGCCTTGAGCCAGCTGTCTACTTGGTCGCTTTTCGCGGCCCCCAAAAGAATAATGGCCATCCATACCTCGGCGACCACCACGTCCACCGTGATCATGGCCGAATACAGCGCGCCCGAAGGCTTAAAGATTTCAAACATGGCCGCTTGGTTGGCCCCTCCGCCAATCCAAGAGCCTGCGATGGTAGACATACCCCTCCAAACTGCGTCGGGACCTGCGCCGCCGACCAAATCGGGTGCTAGCGCCGAAACCGCTAGGATCGCTGCCGGTCCGCCGAGGAGGATGGAGGCCGTCGCGGTGAAAAACATAATGAGCGCCTTGGGGCCCAAGCCAAAAACCGCTTTCAAATCAATGCTCAAGGTGAGCAAGACCAAGCTGGCAGGTAGCAAGTAGCGCGAGGCGACGAAATAGAGGTTGGTATCCTTGGGAACGATGTGAAAGTTCGTGAGCAAGGAGGGCAAAAAGTAGCACAGCAATAGGGCGGGGACCACCTTGAAAAATCCTGAAAACCGTGGGTGGCTCGAGGCCCAGAAAATGCCGCCCAGGAGCGCCATCAACAGGCCGAATACGACCGCTTCATTCGTGATTAAGGGGGTGATAGCGGCTTCTTCCATAGGTTAAGGGTTCTTTTTGCGCGGAGGGCGTTTTCGTTTTTTCTTCGGCGCCAAGGTAGGGGTATTCGGGTCTACCGCGGCAGGCGCCGCCGCTACAGGCTTGGGAGCCGGGGACGTTTGACCGGCAGCAGGAGCGGGTGGCGGAGTTGTTTTCTTCTTGCGCTTTTTGGTTTTGGGCGCGACCTGTGCGGGTGGGGATGCTGAGGCGGCTGCAGAACGCGATGCGCCAGAAGCCTTCTTTCCCGGATCTTGCTTCACAGGCGTTACCCCGGGTCGCAGATCCCAGTGCACAAACTGCGGACGTTCCATCCAAGCGGACAAGACCCCGCCGAGGCTCACAAGGAATTTGTCTTTGCGGATTTCTTGGATTTCGCCCGCTTGGCGGCCAGCGCCCTGCAGGACCTTCACCTTGTCCCCTACTTTGACGGGCAGGGCCCAGAGGCGTTCGAATTCTTCGCGTTCGGCCTTTTGCTTGGCGGTTTCCGCGCGCTGTTTTTGCACTTCCAGCACCTGGTGACGCTCCGACAGGGTCCGAACAATGCGCGCCTCAATTTCCTTTTTGGCCTTTTGCGTTTTTGCCTTGCTCCAGCTGAGGGACCATTGCTCCATGCGCTTGCCCCACATGAGTTGGTCGCTGACTTCGGCGTTGTTTTCGGCGGCGCGGCTCAATTTGGCTTCCAGATCCGAAATGTATTTTTCCTGCGTCGTCTTGAGCGCCTCCAGCTCCGCGAGGCGGTCGCTGATTTGGCTGCGGGTTCGGTCC
>JALQUY010000147.1:1612-2704 GCA_023260615.1 Schleiferiaceae bacterium | reverse complement strand
ATTGAACGCCAATGCGCAGCGCGCCGTGGACAGCCTAAACAACAGTGAGCAGTTCACTTTGGCCAACCCCTCCGGCGGCACCTACAAAGTGGTGGTAAACGGTGCCTCCATTCCTTCGGGCCCTCAAACCTACTGGGTCACCTGGACCTTCGTGGAGCAGGACATCGAGCTCACCTACCCCGTGGGCGGTGAAATCTTGGTGGCCGGCCAAAGCACCCCTGTTCGCTGGGACGCCCCAGATGGAACGGGCACCTTCACCTTGGAATACAGCAACAACGGCGGCGCTTGGACCACCTTTGCGACAGCCGCTGCCACCGCGCGTCAATCCACCTTTACGCCTCCTGCGGGCGCCGGCGATAGCTTGTTGATCCGCATCAGCCGGGGCACACAAGCGGACAGCGTCGACTTCCGTTTGGGCTATGTGGGGGTTCCTTCCAACCTCAACATGGACTGGGCCTGCCCCGATTCTTTCCGCGTCAGCTGGAACATGGTTCCCGGTGCGAGCGGCTACGTCGTATACCTCCTGGGAGCCGAATACATGGACCCCATAGACACGGTTACCACGCCCTGGTACGTCTATCAGAACATCAACCCCTTCCAAACGCAGTGGTGGACCGTTTCCGCCATCACCTCGAGCCAGCGCGCTGGAAAGCGTGCTTATGCGGAAGAGAAGACCCCAGGTCTAGCGGGTTGCCCTATGGCCAACGATGCCGTCCTGGCGGCCGTTCTCAGTCCTTCGGGCCAAATTCCCGATTGCCAGAACACCAGCGCCTTGCCCGTCAATGTCACCTTGACCAATGGCGGTTCGGACACCCTCTTTAGTGTGCCCCTGGCCTACCAACTCGGCAGTGGCCCCGTTCAACGCGATACGCTCGTGGCCACTATTCCCGCCACGCAATCCATGCCGTTTAGCTTCAACGCCACCCTGAACATCAGTGGCTTGGGCAGCTATGGCTTGAAAGTTTGGACCGAATTGTCCGCCGACCAGAACCCCTACAACGACACCTTGGTCAGCAATTTCCAAATCGTTGTATCCGACTCCACCTACAGCCTACCCTATGTGCAGAACTTTGACAGCTTCACCAACTGTGG
>JALQUY010000147.1:0-1602 GCA_023260615.1 Schleiferiaceae bacterium | reverse complement strand
AATTTCCAAATCGTTGTATCCGACTCCACCTACAGCCTGCCCTATGTGCAGAACTTTGACAGCTTCACCAACTGTGGTACTGTCAACAACTGCGGCGGCACCGTCTGTTTGCTCGGCGATGACATGGTGAATGCTGCCAACGGCATCGACGACGACCACGATTGGCGCACCAACGCCACCAGTACGCCCTCCGCGGGCACCGGACCTACCGGTGGCCACACACTGGGCGGCGGTTCCGGCGACAAGTACCTTTACTTGGAGGCCTCTACCTGCACGGAATCCGTCGCACTCTTGACCACCCCTTGTATCGATCTTACCTCCGCAAGTTTGCCCGAACTCAAATTCTGGTACCACATGCTAGGCGGTGACCAAGGCGAATTGCACGTGGATGTTCTCAGTCAAGGACAGTGGCATTTGGATGTCATCCAGCCTATCTCCGGCAACCAAGGCAGCAGCTGGTTGGAAGCATCGGCGTCCATGACCCCCTATGTAGGAAACGTCATTGTGGTTCGCTTCCGCGGTATCACAGGTACGGGCATTCAGTCGGACATCGCTATCGACGACATCAGCGTTGTTGAAGTCAACACGGCTCCTGCAGCAGCCTTGGCTGTTAGCTCCACCGGACCTTGTTTGAACCAAGTGGTGACCTTCTACGATCAAAGCACGAGCAGCCCCAACGCCTGGACCTGGAGCTTGACGCCTGCCACAGGCTTCAGCTTTGTCAACGGCACCTCTGCAAGCTCTCAGAACCCACAGGTGGTCTTCACCAGCTTTGGCAGCTTTACCGTTCAACTCATTGCCAGCAATACGTTTGGTTCCGACACCGCGGTGAGCAGCTCCACCATCGTGGTCAACGGCGGTGCTCCCCTGCCCTTCAGCGAAGACTTCAGCACCTGGCTGCCTGCATCATGGGAAATTGAAAACCCAGATAACAGCACCACATGGGCAGGTCGTGTGGTTATCGGTTCCGCTGGTACCGCCACGCAAACGGCCTACATGGACAACTTTGCCTACAATGCTCCCTTGCAAGAAGACTACCTCATTACCCCAGGTATCGACTTGACCGGAACGACCATCCCCGCCTTGGTATTTGACGTGGCCTACACCCAGTACAGCGCCTCCTACTCAGATGGCTTGCGTGTCGACGTTTCCAATTCGTGCGGTAGTTCTTGGGTTCCCACCGGCTACAACAAGTCCGGTAGTGTACTAGCGACCACAGGCAACTTGACCACCTCCTTTACTCCTCAGTCCAGTGGTGTTTGGCGAAGTGACACCATTTACTTGGATACTGCTTTGGCCGGCCCAAGTATCAAGTTCCGCTTCGCTGGACTCAACGGCTACGGCAACAACTTGTACATCGACAACGTCCAAGTATTTGACTTCGGCGCTACCGCCCCGACTGCCGTGATGAACAGCTCTGCTAGCGCAAGCACCTGTAAGTTTGACACGGTCATCTTCCAGGCCATCAACCCCGGCAACGCCATTGCCACCTGGAACTTCGGCTTGGGCGCTACCCCTCCGACCGCCACAGGTCCCGGCCCGCATGCGGTGACCTACTTCACTCCTGGCTCGAAGACCGCCGTCTTGTCCCTGACCAACGCG
>JALQUY010000146.1 GCA_023260615.1 Schleiferiaceae bacterium | reverse complement strand
CGGAACGGCACGATGTGACTTTTGCGGAGCTGAGCGATGCCGAACGCCTCGCCGTTTTCCACACCTGGCAGGCCCAGTCGCGTGCTTTGGGCGAGCGCCAAGACCTGCAGTATGTGCAGATTTTTGAGAACAAAGGCGCCGCTATGGGCTGCAGCAACCCGCATCCGCATGGGCAGATTTGGGCGCAGCATTCGGTGCCCTCTTTGGTGGCCCGAACCTACACCCACCTGTTAGCCCACCACCAGAAAACGGGGCAAACGCTGCTAAGCGACTACGCCGCCGCTGAGGTGCAAGCCGGGGAGCGCGTCGTCTATGAAGATGCGCATGTGCTCGCTGTGGTGCCCTATTGGGCGACCTGGCCCTTCGAGACCTTGGTCATCCAAAAACGCCCCTGCGCGCATGTGGAGGATGTGTTGCCAGAGGAGGCCAAGAGTTGGGCGGAGGCCCTGGGCGTGGTGACTCGGGCCTACGATCGGTTGTTTGGGGTTTCGTTCCCGTATTCGGCCGGTTTTCACCAAGCGCCGCACGATGGACAGCGTCATCCCGAATGGAACCTGCACTGGCATGCCTACCCGCCCTTGCTGCGCAGTGCGACCGTGAAGAAATTTTTGGTTGGCTACGAGCTGCTGGCGGAGGCCCAGCGCGATTTGACCCCCGAACAGGCAGCCGAGCGCCTGCATGCCTGCCTCGAGCCATAGCGTGACCTCTGCGCAAGAGCCAGCGCCCTGAAGGAACGAGAAAACCAGGCGCATTCTTGGAGTGGGGACGCTACATTTGGAGGATCATTTGAAACCTAGACATGAAGAAGCTCTACACCCTTTCGGTTGTTCTTTTGGCCCTGTCCGCTTTTGGCCAGCGCATTAAAAAGGAGACCGTCACTTTTACGTACATCCAGCCGCCCGTCGTGACCACCTTGGGCGATCAACCCTACCAGTCCACCACCATCATCGACTACAAAGCCGATATTGACCGCGAGGAAGCGGCTGCAGAAGCGGAATACCAAGCCGCTTTGGCCGAATACCCCAACGTCGAAGCCGCCGCGAAAGCCGCCTACGACCAGCGCTACGCCGAGTACGAAAAGGCCCTTGCCGATTGGAACAACAAATCCCTGGCCGGCAAATTCATCGAGAAGCAGTTACTCGAGAACCAAAAGCCTGTTGCCCCTTCCCCCTACTATCCGCCCGCCAAGCCGGTGAAGCGCTCCGTCTACCACCAGTATTTGTTTGATGCGGACATCGTCAACCAGAGCTTTGCCAGCCTCAAAGGCCGAAACCGCGCCGCCGGTGGCCTCACCATCGAGCTGCACATGCATGGCTACGAAGCCCAGCAGCCCACCGTGGAGACCAAAGAGTCCAGCGTCTACGACACCAAAACCAAGCAAACCCGCAAGGAGTACAAGTCGCAGTACGTGATGATGCAGAAGCACCCCATTTCCGCCATCGTTAAGGATGCTTCGGGTGCCGTTTTGTTTTCGGGCATGGTTGCCGGCACCGAGGAGTACATGAAGTACGAATCTGGCTTTGTGACCGGCAGCAGCCCCTCCATGCCCGGCAAAGAGTCTATGGAGAAAGCCTTGGGCGAGTCCAACTTGAAGTTGGCGGCCGAATGGTTGAACAACCAGTACGGCATTGTTCCCGTGCGCCGCGAAATCACCATCCGCAATCCGGAGGACAAGAAAGTAGACTACGGCGATTTCTTGGAAGCCTACTACACTGCGCAGGAAGGCTACGAAAAGCTGGAGAGCGACGAAGCCAAAGGCATCGCCAAACTCCAAGCGGCTATCGCCTTGTGGCAGGCTGCCTTGAAAGAGTTGGACATGGACGACAAGAAGGCCCGCATCAACAAAAAGGTGGCCCCGGACCTCTATTTGAACCTCATTGAAGCCTGCATTTTTGCGCATGAATTTGAAACCGCTGAGGAATTGATCTCTGCCACGCGCCGTCTAGATTTTGCCAAACGCGACATGGACGACATCGCCGCCTTGAAGGAATTCTTGGAAGATTTCCGCGTGCGTTTCTAAAGGGGTTTTCCCACTTAGGCTAAACGTTTAAAGCGCCTTTCGGGGCGCTTTTTTTGTACTTTTCTTGTCGCTAAACCTACCCCCATGAAACACCTGCTCAGCCTTTTAGCCTTTGCCTTCACCTTAAGCGCTTTTGCCCAAGTGGAAGGGCCAGGGGATTCCAACGATGCTACGCCATTTTCCTTCGCGACGGTGGAACAGCGGCCCATTTGGCCCGGCTGTGAATCCCTGACGTCCGAGGAAGCGCGCTTTAAGTGCTTCAACTACGGCATGATGAACTTCCTTCGGAACAACTTCAATGTGCCCACCGCAAAAAACAAAAAGGAGCAGAAGGCGCGTACGGGTAAGGTCTATGTCGATTTTGTGATTGAAAAAGACGGCAGCGTGAGCAACGTGAAAATTATACGTAGCGTCCATCCCGAGGTGGATGCGGAAGCGATCCGAATGGTCAAGAGCATCCCGACCATGCATGCGCCTGCCATGTTAAGCGGCAAACCTGTTCGACTCCGCTACACCCTACCTATTAACGTGCAATACTGATGAAGCGTTTCCTACTCACTCTGGCGCTAGGTGCAAGCACGGTCCTTTCGGCCCAAACGTCTGAAGGCTTTACCAGCGGCCCTGTGTTTGCGGGCTGCGATACCACAGCAGGCTCGGAGGCCGCCATTTCCTGCATGCAGCAGGCTATTTTTCGGCATATCGGCCAAAACTTTATGATCCCAAAGGTTGAGCGCGATGCCCTTTATGCCAAAACGGCT
>JALQUY010000145.1 GCA_023260615.1 Schleiferiaceae bacterium | reverse complement strand
AAATTGAGGCTGTGGAAGGGCTGCGTGTACACGTCAGGGAACAAGCCCATGCCCACGATTTGAAGGGTCGGGCCCTTGACGTTGTAGTAGATACCCACGTTGGTTTGGCTCTCGGGGGCCGTGTAGCTCAGGCCGCCGTTCAAAACGTAAGGGCTCTGGCCGGCCATAGCTCGTGTGTTGACGATGGTTTCGCCCACGCGTTCGTAGCTCTTGCGGGAGTTGAACTCGACGTCGCTCATGGTGATTTGCGATTCGATCAGCGTGATGTTGCCGTTGAAGAAGAGGTTTTCCAATTTTTGGCTCAGACCCGCAAAGCTGGCGTTCCATTCCACTTCAGCGCCCAGCATCGTGCCGCGGCCTACGTTTCGGGGTTGGAATTCCGTGGAGGTTTGCTGTTCGGCAATTCGCACGAGTTCGATGGGGTTGCTGAAATCTTTGAAGAAGCCACTGATGGAGAACATCTGGCCGCGTTCGAAGAATTTTTCCCAACGGAGGTCGGCATTGTTGACGCGGGTTTCGACGAGTTGACCGGACCAGGCGGCGTACTCAAAGAAGGAGCCGTTGAAAATTCGGTTGGTCAAAGGGTCAATAATCTGTGCGAAGCTCAACTCCTTGAAGGAAGGACGGGCGATGGTGCGTGTCGCCGAGAAGCGCAAATTCTGGGACTCGTTCAGCGAATAAATCACGTTCAGTGAAGGGAAGAGATCGAGTGAATTCAAAACGACTTCGTTGGCCAAGTTCTTGCCGTTGGTAACGTCGCCGCTTGCGTAGGTTTGGTCGCGTCCCGTGTGGCGCTGGATGAAGTGCTCAGCACGTAGACCGATCACGGCTTTGGTGCGAATGTTCAAGGCCACTTCCGTGCTCACATAGGCATGAGCGGTGTTGCTGTTGGAGGAATATTCGTTTGGGTTGGGGGTGTTATTGCCCGATTGGTAGTAAATGCGGTTGGGGTAATTCGGATAGATATTGTCCGGATTCAACACTTGGTTGGGATCGTCGCTGGACCAATTTTGCAACCCAAAGAACTGCATGTCGTAAAACAAAATCTCATAGTGGCGAAACTTGAACGCATTGCCTACACCGTAGAGCAACTTGGCGGGTTCATCCATGAAGGTATACTTCTTCGTGATGTCGTATCGGAAAGGCAGATTGACTTCCTGCAAGTAGCGCCAGATGCGTGAAGGGTTGCCGCCCGCACCCGCTGAGAAGAAGGTATCCAAGGGGCCATAGGTGAAGGCCGTCTTGCGAATGTCAGGATCCGTTGAAAGGGACAAGGTGGGCGAGATGCGCCAATCGATTTCGGTATTTTTTTCCGGCTTTACCGTCGTTCCGTTGATCAGAATGTTCGTCAGGGAGCGCTGGTTGTACTCCAAATTGTTGGCAAAGGCCAAATAGCCCGATTGACCCACGGCTTCGTCGTCATTGTCAATCATGAATTGGCCTGCGCGGCTTTCCCCATTTTGGAGGTGCATCAGGGTAAAGCGGTACTTCTTCAAATTGGTTTTGTATGCAAATCCTAAAATGCCGCCAATCAGTGTGCTTTGTTCGCCCAGTTGGCCGGTTTGCTTGGTGGCATAGCGCATTTCATACGCGCTAGGATCCGTGTAGCGCTGGTATTCACCGTAAAAAACGTCGTCGTAAAAGGTGTAGTTGTTCTTGTAGGTCAAGGAGAATACATAGCCCAACTTAGGTAGCTCTCCAGACTTTGTGGCCTTTTTGCCTTCCCATTGATTTCCGGCCGAATAACCCATGCTCACATCCATGAGGGACATGCGCTTCATGGCACCCAACGTGGGGTTAAAGCTCTGTACAAAGGCATTGACCTCGCTGGTAGGGAAGAAAATGGGCGTGGGGATTTGGGATGCACGCGCTCCAGCGGGTAGGCGGCGAGTTCCATCGTCAAAGCCCAAGAAATCCAGGCTGCCTCCCTGGTAGGTGAGGTAGTTAGGATTTAGGTTCATAGCGGGATTGTAGCTGGTACTGATCGAGAAGCTGCCCAGTTTCTTATCCGGGAAAGCTTTGGTTTCGATGTTCAACAAACCTCCTGTGAAGTCAGCGGGCTGGTCGGCCGTAAAGGACTTGCTCACCACAATATTGCTCACCAAATCCGTCGGGAAGATGTCCATTTGGATGGTGTTTTTGTCAGGGTCCAAACCGGGAATGTCCATGCCATTGAGCGTGGTCTTGGAATAGCGGTCGCCCAGTCCTCGGATGTAGACGTATTTACCTCCTTCTACGGTCACGCCGGTGACGCGCTTGGCAGCTTCAACCGCGGTAGCATCACCAATTTGGCTGATTCGCGCCGCAGAAATGCCGTCGACCATGGCGGTAGATTTTTTCTTCAAGGTCAAAAGCGCCACATCGGTATTGCGTTGCACCTCCGCCACGATGGTCACTTCATCCAGCTTCAAATTGTCCTCAGGCTGTAGGGTCAGCTCGCCGATGACAGTCACTTGATTGGCCTCCACTTTTACGCCTGTCACTTTGAGGGTTTGGAAGGTGAAGTAGGAGATTTCCAGGGTGTGCGTGCCTGGAGACGCCTTTAAAGAAAAGTTGCCGTCGAGGTCGGTCGCTGTATTTCCACTTCCACAGGTTGCGCAGCTTACTGCGGCACCAATGATGGTTTCACCTGTTTCGCCATCGAATACAGTTCCGCGAAGCGTTCCGTTTTGTGCAATGGCGCTCAAAGAGCTGATAAACAGGGCGATAGCAATGAAAGTGCGCATAGGTACTCGTTTCGTTGGCGCAAAAGTCCAAATAAAAAATGCCCGCACTTTCGTGCGGGCACTTGTT
>JALQUY010000144.1 GCA_023260615.1 Schleiferiaceae bacterium | reverse complement strand
ACCACCGCTACAAAGGGGCGGTCCCCATGCCAATTTTTCAGCCAGTCGCGGTTTGCGTTGGTGACGAGTTGCCCAAAGTGGTCGATGTACTGCACGTGAACAATGGCCGTCTGCGCATTTTTTACTTCGGGGTGGGTGACTTGAAGCTGTTTGAGGTCGGCTTCCGCTGGCCCCAAAAGACCCAATGCCCCGCGGTTGAGCAAATGCGCAGCTGCAGCGGCCAAACGCGCTTCCGTTGTTTGGAGTTCCAAGCGGTTCTTCAGGTCTAGGCGAATGATCTGGCTCGGCTTTAGGTCCGGCCGAAGCAGGGACAACCCGCCGTGGTTGAGGCTCAAGAAAAAATGCCCATCCAGTTCCATGGCGATGGGTGTGTGCTCGCTCACGTCAAAGCAGTCTACGAGTACGATGTGAATACTGCCTTTTGGGAAAGTGGGGTAGGCGGCTCGAAGCACGTAAGCAGCTTCTTGGTGGTTGCGCGGCGGGATGCCGTGGCTGATATCCACCAGCGGTGCCGCATTCTGAGTTCGCAACATTTCGCCATAGATCGCCCCGCGGACAGCCGCCGTATCTGGATCGTTCCAGCCGTAGTCCGAGGTGAGGGTCACGATGGGCATAAATCGTACTTTTGGATGCTGTAAAAGTACTTGCTTCGGCCCACTTCCCTTTTCATGGAGAGAATTGTTCAATTAGAAGGTCTAGATCCCCGCATTTTGTTCGGGGAAAACAACGCTCGCCTTCGCCAACTTAAAGACTACTTTCCCAAACTCAAGGTTACCGCCCGCGGTGAATGGATCAAATGGGAGGGCATCGAAGCGGACGTTACTTCCTTCGAGGAAAAGTTGGATCTCATCTTCCGCCACATCGAACGCTTTGACGTTTTGACGGAGGCCCAATTGGAGCGCATTGTTTTGGACGACAAGCCCAGCATTTTAAAAAATATTCAAGGATCCAACGATGTCATCGTCAATGGGGTAGGCGGCTTGCTCATTAAGGCCCGAACGGCCAACCAGCGCAAGATGGTCGAAGCCGTTGAGACCAACGACCTCGTCTTTGCCATGGGGCCTGCCGGCACAGGTAAGACCTACACGGCCGTTGCCTTGGCCGTGCGTGCCCTCAAGAACAAAGCGGTGCGCCGCGTCGTCCTGACTCGCCCCGCTGTAGAAGCCGGCGAGAGTTTGGGCTTTTTGCCGGGGGACATGAAGGAGAAATTGGACCCTTACATGCAGCCCCTCTACGATGCGTTGCGGGACATGATTCCCGCAGAGCGTCTGGCGCAGTTCCTGGAAAACGGCACGATTGAAATTGCCCCCTTGGCCTTCATGCGGGGCCGCACCTTGGACCGCGCCTTTGTCATTCTGGACGAAGCCCAGAATACTACACCGAGCCAGATGAAGATGTTCCTCACTCGGATGGGACCCTCTTCGCAGTTCATCGTCACGGGCGACCCCTCCCAAATTGACCTACCCAGCAAGCAGGCCAGCGGCCTTCCGCATGCGTTGAGCACGCTCGCAGGTGTCGATGGCATCGCTCACATCACCTTGGACGGACGCGACGTCGTTCGCCACCCACTCGTTCGTAAAATCATTGCCGCCTACGACGGCCAATAAGTCCCCTATGTCTACACTGACGCATTCCGATTTCTCTTTTCCCGGTCAAAAAGCCGTCTACCATGGCAAGGTCCGCGACGTTTACACGCTTGAGAACGACCTCCTTGTGATGGTCGCCTCGGACCGAATTTCCGCCTTTGACGTCGTCCTCCCCAAGGGCATTCCCCACAAGGGGCAAGTCCTTAATCAAATGGCGGAGCACTTCCTGACGGCCACGGCAGACCTAGTCCCCAACTGGCGTCAAGCGAGTCCCGACCCTGTGGTAACGGTGGGACAGCGCGCGGATGCATTTAAGGTGGAAATGGTCATTCGGGGCTACCTCAGCGGTCATGCCGCGCGCACCTATGCCAGCGGCGAGCGCTTGCTTTGCGGTGTGCGCATGCCGGAAGGGCTCCGTGAAAGCGACGCCTTCCCTGAAGCGCTTATCACCCCTACGACTAAAGAGGCCTTGGGCCAGCACGACGAGGACATTTCGCGTGAGGACATTCTCGCCCGTGGCATCGTTTCGGAGGCCGACTATGTGCAACTAGAGGCCTATACCCGAGCGCTCTTTGCGCGCGGTCAGGCCATGGCACGCGAACGCGGCTTGATTCTGGTTGACACGAAGTACGAATTCGGCAAATTGGCCGACGGCACCATTGTGCTGATTGATGAAATCCACACCCCGGATTCTTCGCGCTACTTTATCGCTGAAGGGTATGAGGAGCGCCAGTCCAAGGGCGAGCCCCAAGTCCAGCTCTCCAAAGAGTTTGTGCGCCAGTTCCTGATAGCCAATGGCTTCCAAGGCAAAGAGGGACAGTCCATCCCCGAATTAACCGACGAATGGGCCGCATCCGTTTCCGAGCGCTACATCCAACTCTACGAATTAGTGACCGGCAAGACCTTCGTTCCCGCCGATCAAGGAGACATTCCTGCCCGCATTCAAGCGAATGTGGAACAGTTCTTGTCTTCTTTGAAGCATGCATAAGCGTTTTATTCTCCTTGTTGCCGCATTGGGGGCGCCGCTTTGGGCCTCCGCGCAACTCTATTCCTACGGCTTGACAGCAGGTGCCCACGTGGCTCAGGTGGAGGTAGATCCTTTTTCCATCGATCCCAATCAGCCCTTAGAAACGGTTTCCTTTACGGCCACCGGTGGCTACCATGCGGGTATCTATGCCCGTTTAGGTGCGGGCTTGGTCTACCTAGAGCCACAGCTTTGGTACACCGAACT
>JALQUY010000143.1 GCA_023260615.1 Schleiferiaceae bacterium | reverse complement strand
GCTTTAGGTTTGGGGCCCGCGCCTGCCACGTCCATTCGGTAGTAGAGGCCGGAAGACGTCTTCGTCATGCCATCAGTAAGCGACTTAAGCGCTTCTTCCGCCTTCTTAGCGGCTTCCTCTTGAGCTTTCTTGACCGAAACCATGCCGGCATCAAAAGCCGCCTTCGCGTCAAATGCTTCAGCCTCGGGGCCAACGGCGATGATTTCAACGCGCTCCAGTTTATCGTTCTGCGCGATGGCATCCACGACATCCTGACCTTCCGTCACCTTGCCAAACACCGTGTGCTTGCCATCCAACCACGACGTCTCCACGTGCGTGATGAAGAACTGGGAACCGTTGGTGCCCGGACCTGCGTTGGCCATGGACAAAACACCGGGACCGTCGTGGTTCAAGCCGTCCACAATCTCATCGGGGAACTGGTAGCCTGGACCCCCCGTGCCGCGGCCCTGAGGGCAACCGCCTTGAATCATGAAGTCGGAGATCACGCGGTGGAAGTTCAGACCGTCGTAGTAGGGCTGTCCTTCCGCCTTGGCATTGTTGGGCATGGTACCCGTGGCGAGTGCCACGAAGTTGCCCACCGTCATGGGAGTTTGTTGGAAGTGAAGGGCGACCGTGATGGCGCCTTTGGAAGTGTGGAATTTGGCGTAGAGACCGTTTTGCATGATTGAAAAGCTAGAGGGCTAGAAGGCTAGGTGGCTAGAGAGCCATTGCCGCTGATGGTTAAAAAGAACGAGCGCCCGAGGCGCCCGTCCATGAAGTCGTATTAGTTGGCCGGGGTGATGTCTTCGACCCAAATGTCAAACACCAAGGTGCTGTTGGGAGGAATGATGTTGCCGGCACCGCGATCGCCGTAGCCCAAAGAGGGAGGAATGATGAGCTTCACGTGCGAACCTTTCTTCAGACCGATGAGGCCACGCTTCCACCCTTCGATGACGCGTGCTTGGGCACCGCACTGAACGGGGAAGAAACCGTAGGGCTCACGCTGAGGCGTGTAGGTACCAAAGACTTCGGCAATTTGCTTGACAGAGCTGTCAAAAGGACGGCCCGTAGACAAGTAGCCGGCGTAGTGCACATTGGCAATGTCGCCGTCCTTGATGGGGGCGCCCTCGCCTTCTACAACGGTCAGGATTTTCAGGCCGTCGCCCATATCGCGCGCCTTCTGCACCCACTTGCTGTACAAGGGCTCGTAGATATCCGAATCCACATAGCCCTCCCCAGACAACCAGGTGTAGGCGGCAGCACGCTGCTTGCCCACTTGAGAAGCTTCTTCTTGGGCCCTCAAGGTAGCTGCCTCGATTTCCTTGCGCTTGAGCAGGAAGGTGGCAGGCGCATCAAAATCTTTGGCGGCCTTGCCTTGGCGAACGATTTTCACCGTCATGGTGATGTCTTCGTTGGGCTTGTTGCTTTGCTTGTTGGTGGCGACGCGGGCCATTTCGGCAATCTTATCTCCGCCCGCAATCACATGACCAAAAATGGAATGGCGATCGTCCAACCACGGCGTAGCTACCTCCGTAATGAAGAACTGAGAACCGTTCGTGCTCGGGCCGCTGTTGGCCATGGACAAGATGCCGGGGCCGTTGTGGCGCAAGTCTGGGTGGAATTCGTCCGGGAACGAATAGCCGGGATCGCCCTCACCCGTACCCAAGGGGTCGCCACCTTGGCACATGAACTGAGGAATAACGCGGTGGAAGATCAATCCATCGTAGAAGGGCTCGCCGCGCTTGATTTTCGTTTCTGGGTGGTTGCCTTCAGCGAGGGCCACAAAGTTGGCCACCGTCATGGGGGCCTTTTCCATTTCAAGTTTGATCAGGATGTCGCCTTTGCTCGTTTGGAACAAGGCGTACAAACCGTCCTCAACTTTTACTTTTTCACCATTGACTTTAATCGCAGGGGCCGAACCACACGCGACTAACAAAAGGGCCGCTAGGGCCATTGCTACAATCCGTTTCATCTGTGAAGGATTTCTGGGTTTTTATTGAAGAATGCGAAGGTAATACACTAAGGTGGTGAGCGGTGGAATTTCTGCCAAATCTCCCGCCAAACCATGCGCCAAATGCGCCGGAATCACGCAAACCAGGCTGTCGCCCACCTGCGATTTAATCAGGGCCTCTTGCAGCCCCCAAATGGCATCGTTGTCGCGCAGGACGCTAATCTCTTGATTCAACTGGTCCGCGTAGACTTCGCCATGCAGGCCGGTGATGCGGCTGCGCACTTGGACGCGCTGGGCGGTGTCGATGGAACTGCCCAGGTCGGCCGGAATTCGGGCCACAAACATGCCCATACCCGTGCCCTCAAAGGCAATGCCGCTGGAATCCACAAATGCCAAAATGGCCGCGCGCTCCGCCTCCAGGACGGCGCGGTTTTGCTCAATCATGCGCTCCCGAACCTCATAGGCACTGAGCTGAGGCTGGGCTTCGTCGGGCGTTTGGGGCGTGCAGAAAACCGTCAATCCAGCCGCCAAAAGGGCCCCCATTTTCGCTGCAAAAGGAGTGCGAATCATTTCGTTAAATACGCTTCAATGGTACTGCGCAACTGAGGCAAAATCTCTGCCAAATTCCCTTCCGAACTGCCGCCCGCCGCGTGAATGTGACCGCCGCCATTCCAATGAGCCCGCGAGAAGGCGTTGACATCCACCTCGCCTTTGCTCCGAAAACTCAATTTCACTTTGCCACTTGCGTCCTCTCGCGCAAAGGCCGAAAGTTCCACCCCCGTGATGCCGAGGCCTTGATTGACCAATCCTTCGGTGTCGCCCGCCACGTAGCCGCATTCCAGCATGTCCTGCGCCGTGAGGTGAATCAAGGTGGCCCGCCCGCCCGCGATGATTTCCAAACTGTTGAGCCCGCGACCCCAAAGCTTCAGTCGGCTGGGCGGGTTGGATTCAAACAGGCGTTCG
>JALQUY010000142.1 GCA_023260615.1 Schleiferiaceae bacterium | reverse complement strand
AGCCCTCCACGTGAGCCCCAACCCCACGCGCGACTGGATCGAAGTCCTCACGGCCGTACCCGCTGGCGAAGCCTACACCTTGCGTTGGACCGACGCCTCGGGCGCCCTCCTCCTGGAACGCCAAGGCACCGGCACCGGCCAAGTCACCGTGGAACGCTTTGACCTCCACGACTGGCCCAACGGTCTCTACTTCGTGGAACGCCGCAGCACCGGCGCCCCCGTCACCCAACGCGTGGTGAAGTTCTAAGCTCGGCCCTCACGACCTCGCGGCGCCCTCGGCGGCCGCGCATAAAAAAACCCCCGCGGCGTGCCGCGGGGGTTTTGCTTTAAAAGTCGTTGTGATCCGTGCGTAGGCCAGAACCCTTAGGCGGTGACCATATGGTTCAGCAAGCTGTGGAAAAGGGCCAAGCCGTCGGTGTTCAAGAGGTTTTCGTCCGCGGCGCGCTCGGGGTGAGGCATCATGCCCATAACGTTGCGGCCTTCGTTGCAAACCCCTGCGATGTTTTGAATCGCGCCGTTGGGATTGGCGCCGTCGGTGATGGCTCCGTCGGCTTCACAGTAGCGGAACATCACTTGGCCCTTGTCGTTGAGGCGCTTGAGCGTCTCTTCGTCCGCGTGGTAGCGGCCCTCGCCGTGGGCGATGGGGATTTTGTACACGCCGTTCTCCTTCAAATCCGCCGTCATGGGGCTCAAGGGGGAGGCAGGCGTCAAGTAAACGTTTTTGCAGATGAATTTGTGGCTGTTGTTGTGCAACAAGGCGCCGGGAACCAATTGACTTTCGGTCAAAATTTGGAAACCGTTGCAAACGCCCAAGACGTAGCCGCCTTTCGCAGCGTGCTTCACCACCTCCTCCATGATGGGAGAGAAGCGGGCGATGGCGCCCGAACGCAAGTAGTCGCCGTAGGAGAAGCCTCCGGGAAGCACCACCATATCCACGCCTTGGAGGTCGCGGTCCTTGTGCCAAAGGGAAACAGTTTCACAGCCCAGGCCGTCGCGCAGGGTATCGATCATGTCCTGGTCGCAGTTGGAGCCAGGGAAGGTGACAACGCCAAATTTCATGCGACAAAGGTAGGGAAGCCCATCAGGTTTTGGCGAAAAAAAGGGGGCTTAGATTCGGCCGTTGGAAGCGCCTAGCAAATTGCACAAACGGTAGAGCAGGCGGCTGCCCACGTTGGCGTCCCAGTCGCCTTCGGGGCCGGGTGCGACTTCGTTGAGGTCGAGCCCGATGAGCGTTCGGCCCGATGCGAGCACGCGCTCCACCAAAAAGAGGATGTGCTCCACCTCAAATCCGCCCGCCACCGGCGTACCCGTGTGGGGACACAATTTGGGATCCAAGCCGTCGATGTCAAAGCTGAGGTAAACCTGCTGTGGCAAATCAGCCACGATGCCTTCCACCTGCTGCGCCCACGTAGCCCCCTGGAACTGTGCCTGCTTGAGGTCGCGGTCAAAGTAGACAGAAATGCGGTCGCCCAAGTCGGCCATGACCTCCAATTCCTCTTCGCAGTAGTCGCGAATGCCCACCTGCACCAGCTTGGAAATGCCTTCGTGCTGCATGGCGTTGTACATGATGCTCGCATGCGAGAAGGTGAAATCTTCGTAGGCCTTGCGCAGGTCCATGTGCGCATCGATTTGCAAGATGCCCATTCCGGGGTGGCGATCCGCCAAGGCCCGAATGTAGCCCAAGGGCGTGCTGTGGTCCCCGCCGAGCAGGGCCACCAACTGGCCTTGGTCGAGGTAGTGCGTCGTTTGGGCATAGACCCAGTCCACCATGGCGGTGCAAGCGGTGTTGATTTTGTCCAAACTCTTGGCCAAACGCGCCGTGGGTAAGCCCTCGGCCAGGGCTTCGAGGTAGGCCTCGGCGCGCTCGCGGTTGCGTTCGGACTTGTGGGCCCATTTTTCACTGCTGGGGGCCATCCAAAGGCCCATCTTCCAGGCATTGGGAACGCTGGGATCGTACAGGTCCACCTGGGCGGATGCCTCGCGCATAGCCTCAGGGCCGGCTGCGGTTCCGGCGGCATAGCTCACCGTCACCTCCCAGGGCACCGGGAAAATGACCACCTCTGCGGAGGTCTCATCGTAGGGCAGTCCATACACCTGGCCGGGGGCGGCCAATCCGTTGGGGTCAAAATCGGTGGCCTGCTCCGCTCGCTTGGCGGCGCGTTGGGCCTGTAGGTCTTGGGAATTCACGCCACAAATTTAGGGGCTTTAGGGGACCTGTCGGACCTCAAAGCTTCGGCGGTACACCCGGCCTTTGGGAGAGGTGAACCGAAGGTCCCACAGCCATACCCCGTCGGCCGGAGCCGGGGGCAGTCCGCATTCCCAGACCGATTGGGGTTCGACGCGCACTTCGGGGCTCCAGTCGCCCCCAACGCCCAGCCGCGCTTCCGTCCAGCGCTCCTGCAGGGTCCAGGCCCCGTCTTGGCGCCACTGGAAGGAAACGGTCGGCCTCAGAAGCCCCCCGTACATGGCTTGGTCCAAGTGGACGTGTAAGAGGGAGGCGTCTCCGCTGGCTTGCAGCCAGCGGTGCACCCCCGGCGAGGCGGAGTCGCCGGATAGGACCCACCGTTCGGGCTGGCTCAGGCGCCAAGAGATGCCCTCTTCGCCCTTGAGGCTCTGGAAGTAGGTCGCGTCCACCTTGTCGAGGGCTGTGCCATTGGTTACGATTGATGGCGCAGATGCGCGCGACTTTGATGATGCTGTCTATTGTGAACCGGTCATGTATGGCAAGACAAAGGCATGGCGTTTAATTGTCGCGATTGCCGATGTTTCCCATTACGTCAAACCAGGGCAGCCATTAGATGACGAGGGTTTGTTGCGCGCTACCTCGGTATATTTTCCAAGGCGTGTCATTCCGATGCTTCCCGAGAAAATCTCCAATGGACTTTGTTCTCTCAACCCAGGTGTAGATCGTCT
>JALQUY010000141.1 GCA_023260615.1 Schleiferiaceae bacterium | reverse complement strand
GCACCACGGTCCGCATGGCCGGGAAGTGCTGCGAAAGCGAAGCGTAGCGCAGGAGGGTGTTGTTGTTCTTGGCCAAATACCGTCCACCGCCCTGTTCAGCACATACGAGGGCGCGGTAGGTCGCATAGTCGGTAGCACGCGCTTCCGAAAGGGCGTATTCCATCAACTGAGCCTCCTTCACATAGCCGTCGTAGGCACTGAAGAAGTACTCTTCGAGCGCTTCGTTGGATTCGAGGCTCACTTCAATGCCGTCACCGTGGCTCCGCTCTTGGGCTTGGGCCGTAGCGGGCTTGTGCCAGCGCGCCCAGGTTCCAGGCGCCATCAGAAACGGCATGTGGCGGTAGTTCAAAGAGGCGAAGGCGCCTGTTTCGCTCAGGAGGTTGAGGAGGCTGGTCGTGCCGGCGCGGGCCAGCCCCGTGACGATGAGGAAGGGCTGTTC
Source organism: Schleiferiaceae bacterium (assembly GCA_023260615.1). Taxonomy (GTDB): domain Bacteria; phylum Bacteroidota; class Bacteroidia; order Flavobacteriales; family Schleiferiaceae; genus TMED14. Next base: position 2,496 of record JALQUY010000141.1, on the reverse strand, counting down.
CGAGACGGGCTGACCCTTCAGGACCCGTTTGGCTTCGCGCTTAAAGAGCATTCGGCCCACGTTGGGATGATCCAAGACCAAGTGGTGAAAGAGCTGCTGAATGGGGCTGTAGGGACCGTTATGCTTGGACCGGCGCAGAAAGGGAAGCGTGGCGCCGATCGAGAAAAGCACCCAGTGCCAGAAGGTCCACGGGGCAGATGACGCCTGGAAAAAATCCCCCGCCTGAACGACGGACCATCCGGCGGAAACCGCTAAACCTAGGAGCAGGAAAAAGCGACCGAGCGCCGCGAGCAGCTGTAGGTTGCGGCGTTCGACCAAGGGGAGTTTTTCAGCTTCAGGGAGGGGGCTGAGGAGGGCGTCCACGACGCTAATGGCAGCGCGCGCGAGGGCGCTGAGCCATTCGGACCGCCAGAGAATCAAACGAACCAACAACCAACCCGAAAAGAGAGCCGCCGCGAGGGAGATGAATTCGGGCACTCCTTATTTCTTAAAAATGCGCTTGATTCGCGCCCAAACGGTATAGCCTACTGCGAGTAAAACGATAGCGGAAATCAGGAGCACCAGGATCAGCGTGCCCACGCCCATTCCCGGTCCGATGTATAGAAAAAGCGATGTCATTCTGGAAAACGTAAACCGCAAAGATACCGCTGACTAAAAAAATGGATTTCTTCAACGTGCCAGCAACAAAAAACCGCCCCGACGCGTGTGCGAAGAGGCGGTCTTGCCGGAGAGGCGCATCGCACCTCTGATCTGTAGCCCCGGCAGGAATCGAACCTGCATCTTAGGCTCCGGAAACCCACATACTATCCATTGTACTACGGAGCCAAACCAGGCAGCAAAAGTAGTTCCTACCTTAGGAACATGAATCAGAAATCTACCCTCCTCCTTGCCGGATTTGTATTCAGCCTTTTGGCCTCTTGTTCTTCGCAAGCGGAGAACCCAGCCTGCAGCGTCGAGCACCCTGTCGAAGAGGTACACCGCGTCATGGACGCCTGGCACCATGCCGCAAGTGTGGCCGACTCCAATACCTACTTTGGGGCTATGGCTTCCGACGAAAGCATTTTCATTGGGACTGACGAGACCGAACGTTGGACCACCTCCGAATTCAAAACCTGGAGCCGTCGCTACTTCCAGCGCGCCTCTGCATGGACCTTTGTGCCCGTTGAAGGCGAACGCCACGTCCAGGCCCAAGGCGACGTGGCCTGGTTGGATGAAAAATTGGACTCCAAACACATGGGCCGCTGCCGAGGGACGGGCATCTTGACCTTCGACCATGAGGCGAACACGTGGAAAATAGCACACTACACCTTGTCCTACGCGGTGCCCAATGAGGTGGCCGATTCGGTCATGCAAGTAATCCAATGCTGGAATGCGTCTAAATAAACCCCTTCTGGGACTTCCTGCGGTTATTCGGCATCATTTTTGGACCTTTGTACTCAAAGCCCAGCTGCCATGCGCCAGACTCTTTCCTACACCATACTCCTATGCACAGGCCTCCTGCTCGGCACAAGCTGCACGCACGAGCCCTTGAATCCCATTGACCCCAATCCCATTGATACCACTGGGAATGGTAGTCGAGTATGCGATCCCGACACCGTCTATTTCCAGCAAGAAGTCCTGCCTTTGATTGTGTCCAGCTGCGCCATGAGCGGTTGCCACGATGCTGCTTCGGCCCAAGAAGGCGTAGTCCTCACGTCTTACACGTCCATCATGAACACGGGCGATGTGAAGGCCGGCCAGCCCAACAACAGTGAGCTGTATGAAGTGTTGGTGGAAACGAACCCCAATAAGATCATGCCTCCTCCTCCCGCGAGTTTGACCGCGGCCCAAATCCAACTCATTAAAACCTGGATTCAGCAAGGCGCACAAAACAACTCCTGTGAATCAGGCTGCGACACCACGGCCTACACGTTTAGCAGTACCATTCAGCCTATGATGCAGAATTTCTGTGTGGGATGCCATGCGGGCGCTACGGCTTCCGCCTATGTGCAGTTGGATTCGCATGCAGGTGTAGTGGCTGCTTTGAGCAATAACCGTCTCATGGGGGCTGTCACACACCAAACAGGCTACGCCGCCATGCCCCCAAGTGGAAACGGCTTGACGGATTGCCAGATTCGCCAGCTGGAACTTTGGGTGGCCGCCGGTGCACCGAACAACTAAGGCTTCGCCTATATTCGTGCTCATGACACACGCTTTGGGCCTTTTTCTGCTGCGCGCAGGCACTTCTTTTTTGATGATTCCACACGGGTGGGCGAAGTACGAACGCCTAACCCAAGCGCTTGAGGCCGGCGAACCGGTCAAATTCATGGATTTCATGGGTATGGGCACCACGGTTTCCTTGGCCTTGACCATATTTGGCGAGCTCATCGCTCCGGCCCTCCTTTTGGTGGGCTTCAAAACGCGCTGGATGGCTGCACCGGCGGCCTTCACCATGCTGGTGGCTGCCTTTGTTGCTCACGGTGCAGACCCTTTGGCCGAAAAGGAACACGCCTTGCT
>JALQUY010000140.1:2186-3012 GCA_023260615.1 Schleiferiaceae bacterium | reverse complement strand
ATCATCTGTGTTCTGTTTTTCGCTGTGCACTTTAGGAACTCCGTTTAATAGCCTTTCAACCTCTGAAGTGTACTGTCTAGTTTGACGAACAATCTTACATTACTGCAACATCTATTGCATGTTGCGACGACGATCATAGAGTGACTGTCTTTGAGTTGTTTTGGCATTGTTGTGCATAGACTTGGCCGGTGCCGGGCTTGAAGGTCATCCAGTGGTGATCCGCGTGCACAAAAGAGGCACCGCCACCACCGTACCAGTGGCCGCTCAGCGCAAAGCTGGAACCGCCATTGTTGGAGCGCCAAACGTTTACCCCTCCCGTGAGAACCACGTCTTTGTTCAAGGGAGAAACGGCAATCGTCAAATCGTACCAAGCTTGACCCCCCGAACCTGAACCGTTCGTACTCCAATCCAAGAGGTTGGGGCTCGCGCCGTGGCGTTGGGTCCAGGTTGTACCGCCATTGGTGCTTCGGTAGACGCCGTAGAGGCCGTTGTTGTTGGCTCCGTAGAGGGCGTAAACGTAGTTGGTATCATTGGAGGTGGTAGCCAATTCCACGCGACCCGCGTTCATGGGCAAGCCGCTGGTCACCATCGTCCAGGTGTCGCCAAAATCGGTAGACATCCAAATGCGGCCGTTGCTGCTGGTACCAGCAAAGAGTTTGTTGGTGCCTGGGACTTGAACGAGGCAGCCAAAGGTGCCGCCGGCTTCTGTGGTCCAGGTAGCGCCGCCGTCCAAGCTGCGCACGATGCCATTTCGGGTAGCGGCAACAATGTGGTGAGTGCTGTCTTTGTGCATGGCCATGCCGACGATGCGCGCAGATTGCGTGAG
>JALQUY010000140.1:0-2177 GCA_023260615.1 Schleiferiaceae bacterium | reverse complement strand
ATTTCGGGTAGCGGCAACAATGTGGTGAGTGCTGTCTTTGTGCATGGCCATGCCGACGATGCGCGCAGATTGCGTGAGGGAGTAGCTCAATCCGGTGGGATTCCAGGTCAACCCACCGTCTGTGGACTTCATGACGCCCAGCGAATACGTGTCCCCCGCGTCGCGGTCGCCTGTACCGATGTACATGATCAAGGGATTCGTGGGATCAATCAAGATGGCGGAAACGCCTAGGTTGGGAAGAAGGTCTGTGTTAGTGGACCAGGTCAATCCGTCGTCCGTAGACTTCCAGAGGCCACCAGCGGGAGCCCCTGCGTAGAGGGTGTTGGGCTGTGTGGGATGGAAGGCGATGACGTTTACGCGTCCAATGCCTTGGAGGAAGTTGCCGTCAAACGGACCAACGATACTCCAGTTGCCCAAGCCCCCCGTGGAGGCGGTGGCGGTGCCTTGAACCCCGGCGAGGTAGCCCTGGTAGAGGGACTGGGGAGCTGGACGGTTGCCGCTAGGGTAGACGCGGGGCTCCATGAAGGCTTCCCATCGCTTAAACTGCTTCCAGCCGCGGCCCTTTTCTACAGATTTGCCTTCCCAATGCTGGTTGAAGGCATCGACCACGTCGTAAAAATTGACGCTAGGGTCGTTCATCATTTCAACGTACGTGGGCGTCTGAGCCGCTGCGTTGAAGTAGAGTAGACCTAGAAGAAGGGTAGAGAAAAGGCGAGTAGGTAACGTCATAAAAGCGCTATAAGAGGTTCTCTTTCAGGGACATGAAGACCGTGTTTTAAAAGGGCTTCCGCCAAAGGCTGGTAAATATACCACGAGGGCCCTTCGTTTGGCTGCTTATTTTCCGCCCATTTGGGGCATAATGCTTGAGCGACTGGGGAGAATTAGCTTTCGTGGCTGAGGTCTTGGATGTGCTTTCGGTAAGCTTCGAAAAGCTTGGATTTGGAGACCAAACCAATCCAAACGCCCTCCTGGTACACCGGCAAATACCACATGGCAGACTTTTCCATTTGGGTCAGTACGCTTTCCATCGGGTCGCTGTACTGCACACGGGCAGGTGCCGACTTCATGGCGTCTTTGGCGGTGATTTCTTCGCTGTGCTCTTCGCGTTGAGCGCGCCAAATATCCTCCCACGTAATGTAGCCGACCATACGCCCGTCCTCGAGGATGGCGACCAGGTTGCGCTTGCAACGGGCAAGGGCGGCTTGGCATTCGTGCAAGGGACTATCGGGCTCGAGGGTTTCCAAATCCCGCTCCAAGGCATCCTCCATGTCGATGAGGGTGAGTACGGCCTTGTCTTTAGACTGGGTCCACAGGCGACCTCGCTGCGAGAGGTATTCGGTGTAAATACTGTTCGGATCCCAACTACGGGTCAAAAAGAAGGATAAAGCGGCCGTCATCATCAACGGCAGGATCAAGGGATAGCCTCCGCCAATTTCGGAGATCATAAAGATGGCCGTCAACGGCGCGTGCATGGTGCCCGCCATCAAGCCCGCCATGGCAATCAAAACGAAGTGCACCACGGGGAGACCTTCGATGCCCGCAAAGGCTAGGCTGCGCACAAAAATGAGGCCCAAAATACTACCCATGAAGAGCGTGGGCGCAAACATGCCGCCCACCCCGCCCGCGTGCACGGTCAGGGAAGCTGCAGTCACTTTTAAGAGCAAGAGCCCCACCAGCAAGCCAATGCCCATGAGCAAATTCCCCGCTTCGACCCCCAGCCAGTTCTGACTGAGGATGGACCAATCGTCCCCTTTCAATGCTGCTTGAATGGTGCCAAATCCTTCGCCGTACAGCGGGGGCATCACGAAGATGAGCGCGCCCAGCAGCACCCCGCCCGTCAGGGCTTTGGCCCAAGGGTTGTCCCAGCGCATCACGAGGCGACCTGAAAGGGCAAATACTCGCTTGAAATACAAGGAGACCAGCGCGCAGGCGACCCCCAGCAGCAGGTAGTAGGGCAAGTTCACCGGGTCAAAGGCTTCAATGCCTTCCGCATAAAAAAGCTTGCTGCCGTCGCTGGTCATCAAGCCGGTCAGGGCCCCTGTCGCTGAAGCCAACAACAAAGGCACGAGCGAACTCAAGGTCAAATCGATGCTGAAGAGCTCCAACGTGAAGATGATGGCCGCGACCGGGGCCCCAAAGATGGACGCGATGGCCCCAGCGGTGGCACAGGCAATCAG
>JALQUY010000013.1 GCA_023260615.1 Schleiferiaceae bacterium | reverse complement strand
CGTGCAAAAGACCTCTTCCCCTGCGGACATCCTCCACATCGCCCCGACCGAAAACGACCAAACCTTCCGCCGCCAGCAGCTCCGGGGAACCGTTCACGACCAGGGAGCGGCACTTCTCGGTGGCGTAGCGGGCCATGCGGGCCTCTTTGGGACTGCCCAGGACGTGGCCTCCATGATGCAGCTCTTTTTGCAGGGCGGTCGGTGGAACGGCTACCAGTACGTGGAGCCAGAGACGATTAAGGCCTTTTCGGCCTGTTACGCCTGCGACGAAGGCAACCGTCGCGGTCTGGGGTTTGACCGGCCTCAGACCTCCGGACCGGGCCCCACCTGCGGCTGTGTGAGTCCGTTGAGCTTTGGGCACACCGGTTTTACCGGTACTTTTGCCTGGGCAGACCCGGAAACGGGCATTGTTCTTGTATTCTTGTCGAACAGAGTTTATCCCAATGCGAACAACCCCCTCCTTGGCCAATTGGACATTCGGACCCGAATTCAAGAAGCGGTTCAAGTCGCTTTGGTGGATTAGTCTACTAGTCGCCTTGCCCGCCCTGCCCGCTATGGGCCAGGTGCAGAAAGCCGCCGATGGATTTCTGAATGACAGCACCTACGTGCAGTATTTCGGCAGTGGAAAGCCCCGCACCATCTCTCATTTCAAGGACGGTTTGCTGCAAGGCCCCATGTGGGAATTCCATGCGTCCGGCCAAGTGTTGATCTTCAACGAATGGTTGGAAGGTCAGAAGCACGGTGAGGAGAAAGAATACGATCAAATCGGCCGACTCACCCACGTGACGACCTGGCGCTACGGCCGACTGCATGGCGAAGAGCGCACGTACTACGCCACGAGCGTCCTTCAGAGCCGCATCCCCTGGGTGAATAATCAAAAGCATGGAACAGCCATCTGGTACCACGACAATGGCAAGCCGGCGGTGGAATTCCCCTACGTTCGGGGCGAAATCCACGGTACGGCCACCTATTACAACGACAAGGGCGAGATGGAAAAGCAGCTCGAGTATAAACACAACCAAATCGTCGAGCCCTGATGCGCATTGGCATTGTATGTCACCCAACGTTTGGGGGCTCGGGCGTAATGGCCACCGAGCTGGCCAACCACTTTGGTCGGCAGGGGCATTCGGTCCATGTGATCAGCTATGCCTTGCCCGTTCGACTCGATCCCTTCAATCCTTCGGTGCACTACCACGAGGTGCAAATGCAGGATTACCCGCTCTTTCTCTACCAGCCCTACGAGCTGGCGCTTTCCAGTGCCATGGTCGACGCGGTGGTCAAGGAGCGCTTGGACATCTTGCATGTGCACTACGCTATTCCGCATGCCTACGCGGCCTTCATGGCGCGCCAAATTTTACACGACCAGGGTATTGATATTCCGGTGGTTACCACTCTTCATGGGACGGATATCACCTTGGTGGGTCAACTACCTGCCTACAAGCCCGCCGTGTGCTTTTCTATCAACCACTCTTCTGCGGTAACTGCGGTTTCTGAAGCCTTGCGGCAGGAGACGATTACGCAGTTCAGTATTACCCGGGACATAGAGGTCATTCCCAACTTTGTGGACACTGCGCGTTACCGTCGGGGGGATGCTGAGGCGAGAGCCCGTGTGGCCTCTCCCGAAACAGCCATTGTTTCGCATGTATCTAACTTCCGAAAGGTGAAGCGCATCCCGGATGTCTTGCAGATTTTTGCCCGAATAGTCGCCGCTCGGCCAGCCGTCCTGCTCATGGTAGGTGATGGCCCCGAACGCCCAGCCGCCGAAGCCTTGGCGCGCCAATTGGGCATAGAGCAGCACGTGAACTTCTTGGGGAAAACCACAGAAGTGGAGCGCATTTTAGGAATTTCGGACTTGTTTTTATTGCCTTCGGAAACTGAGAGCTTTGGACTTGCAGCGCTAGAGGCCATGGCCTCAGGAGCCCCGGTCATCGCCTCCAATGCAGGGGGATTGCCCGAAGTTATCACCCATGGTTCAAATGGCTATTTAGAGCCCGTTGGAGCCATTGATGCTATGGCAGATCATGCCATTGCCCTTCTAAACCAACCGATGCTGTTGGCGGAATTTGCGGAGTCTGCCCAAGAGACTGCCACCACGTTCTCGATGGATCAGATTGGCGACAGTTACTTAAACGTTTATACCCGGTTGCTGCATGGCTAAAAAACGAAGCGATCGCAGTGGCTCAGGTCCAGGCCTGTCAAGTAACCCCTTCGCGGATGCTTTGGCCCATGCGTTAGGGGTGGAAGCACCGCTATCGGCCGAACGCATCGCATGGGACGATGAGGAGGATGAAGCACCAAGTTCTAGCACTAAGTGGGTGCATATTGGTTTTGAAAAAAAGGGCCGAGGGGGAAAGACCGTCACGTTGGTGACCTTTCAAAATCCCGCTACCGATACGGCTGAATGGGCCAAGAAGTTAAAAACACGGCTGGGCGTCGGCGGGAGTGTAGATCCGGACGGCATCGTTCTCCAAGGGGACGTTCGGACGAAAGCGGAAGCCTTTTTGCAGGCGGAAGGGTACAAAACCAAACGAATTGGCGGCTGATGCACATCGAAAGCACCCAAAATCCAAAGTTTAAAACCATGCTGCGCTGGCGCGAAAAGTCATCTGTGCGCCGGAAAGAAGGTATTTGCTTGGTGGAAGGACGCCGGGAAGTGGAGCGAGCCTTAGCCTCGGGTTGGGCCCCTGTTCTTGGCCTTCATCGGGACGGTATAGAGGCGCCGACAGGAATGCGTTCATTTAGCTGTTCCTCGGCTGTATTTGATCGGCTGGTGGTTCGAAAGGGAAGTGCAGAAGTCCTGGTGGCCTTTGAACCCAAACGGTGGACGCTCGAAACGCTGGAACTGCCTGCGAACGCTCTGCTCCTTGTGGCAGATGGCACTGAAAAACCGGGAAACCTTGGGGCTATGTTGCGAACGGCCAATGCAGTCCAAGTCGATGCCGTCATTGCGTCCTCTACGCAATCCGATCTCTATGCACCCGAGGTGGTTCGAAACAGTTTAGGGGGCCTTTTTGGGACCCCTGTCGTAGAAGCATCGCGAGAGCAGGTTCAAGATTGGCTTCAAGCGCAAGGTTTTGCGAGCTATCAACTCCATTTGGATGGAGCAGAATCTCCCTATGAAACGGACCTTACGGGACGTGTGGCTTTGGTGCTTGGGGCGGAAGATCAAGGATTGGATGCCTCGTGGGATGCGGCTGCTCCACATCGCTTGAAATTGCCCATGGCAGGGGTGGTAGATTCGCTGAATGTTAGCGTCGCTGCGGGAATCATTCTCTACGAAGCGCTCCGACAGCGGGAGCTACCCCAGCGTTGAGCGACTTTCATGTTCAGACACGACACGCAAAGTGTATAAAATGGGAAAGGCCTAGGTTTTCACCCAGGCCTCACACCAAACCAATAACCTAAGCATATCACTTAGATTAAAGTCAAAGGTACGATACGTACAACAATCGACGGAGTCCTTTAAAAATATCTTGACGTTTTCCTGTTAATTTCTAGTCAAAAATGGGGCGGTGACTGAATTTGGCGCTGAAAAAATCCCATTTGATACGCCTTGATAAAGCACTTGACCCCCATCGGAGCCTCCACCTGGTCCTAATTCTATCAGCCAATCGGCATGAGAGAGTACATCGGTTTGGTGCTCAATGACTAGAACGCTGTGCCCCAAGTCCATCAGCGCATCAAATGCGGTCAGGAGCTTTTGGACATCGTCAAAGTGAAGTCCGGTAGTGGGTTCGTCAAAAACAAAGAAGACAGGGTCCGCGCCTTGTCCCTTGGCGAGGAAGGATGCCAGTTTGACGCGTTGGCCTTCGCCGCCCGATAGGGTGCTGCTCGATTGTCCCATTTGGAGATAGCCCAAGCCAACATCGAGCAAGGGCTGAAGCTTGTTCGCAATCTTGACCTCATTGATTTCCATGAAGAAAGCATGGGCGTCTGAAATGGTCATGTGAAGTAGGTCGGAAATATTTTTACCCTGTACTTCCACATCCAGCACATCCTCCTGAAAGCGCTTTCCTTGGCATTGCTCACAGACCAGGTGGACATCTGCCATAAATTGCATTTCAACAGTCACGAAACCATCTCCTTTGCACACATCGCAGCGTCCGCCGTCCGTATTGAAGGAGAAGTGCTTTGCTTGAAAGCCTCGCAATTGGGCATTTTTTTGGCTGGCATATAGGCTGCGGATGTCGTCGTAGGCCTTCAGATAGGTAACGGGGTTGGAACGGGAGGATTTTCCGATGGGGTTTTGGTCTACGACCTCAACGGCCCGAATATGACGCAAATCCCCAGTCAAGGATTCGTAGTAACCGCCGCGTCCACTGTATTCACCTAGGTATTTTTGCAGCGCTGGGACTAAAATATGACGGATCAAAGAGGTCTTTCCGCTTCCACTAACGCCGCAAACTGCCGTGAGCCGCTGTAAGGGAATGTCAATACCTACGGACTGCAGGTTGTTCATTCGGGCACCTTGGAGAGAAATCCAGTGGGCGCCTTCCATCGGGCGGGGTAGGCGTGAGATATGTTTTCGGCCCGTTAAATAGTCGGCGGTGAGTGTGGATGCATGTTTCACCTCTTCGCCCGGACCTACATAGACGACCTCTCCACCCAAACTTCCGGCCCCAGGGCCAATATCGATTAAGGTATCGGCTGCATGCATGAAGAGGGCATCGTGTTCCACGACCACCACGGTATTTCCTTGATCTCTTAGATGTATGAGCACGCCAAGCAGATCATCTGCATCGCGGGCATGGAGGCCGATGCTCGGTTCGTCCAAGATGTAGAGCGATCCGACCAGGGAAGATCCCAAGGATGTTGCGAGGTGAATGCGCTGAGATTCCCCGCCACTGAGGGTTGCTGCTGGACGATCCAGGCTTAAGTAGTGCAAGCCCACTTGCTCGAGTACCCCGAGGCGACGTCGAATCTCCAAGAGCAAGCGCTCTGCAATGGCCTGATCGTTGTCAGAAAGGGTCAAGGCGTCAAACCAGGCGCGTGCTTCCCGAATGCTCCAGGTGGAGATGTCCCCCAAGGAAACTCCGGCGATCTTGACGTAATTCGCTTCCTTCCGCAATCGACTTCCCTTGCAATCCGTGCAAAGGGTCTTGCCGCGGTAGCGCGCTTGCAGCACGCGGTATTGGATTTTATAGGACTTGCTTTCGACGTAGTCAAAGAATGCGTTTAGGCCTTCAAAATGGGCGCAGCCGTTCCACAGCAGATCTTTCTGATCCTGACTGAGTTTTGCAATCGGGCTGTGGATGGGAAAGCCTGCCTTTTCTGCGCCCAAGATGAGTTGGTCCTTCCACTCGCTGAGGCGTTCTCCCTTCCAAGGGGCGATGGCATCTTCATACACGCTGAGTCCTGGGTTGGGGATGACCAATTCGGGGTCAATGCCCAAAACGGAGCCAAATCCTTCACAAGTCGGACAGGCGCCTTGGGGGGTGTTGAATGAGAAAAATGCCGGGCTAGGTTCCTCAAAGGCGACATCGCCTTCGGAAAATGTGTTGGAATAGGTGCTGCGCTGGCCTTGCTCATCTTGAAGAATGCAAAGACCGCGGCCCTCGAAAAAGGCTGTTTGTATCGAATCTGCTGCACGCACCTCCGTATCCTCATCGCGTTGGCCACCACTCAGTCGGTCAATGACCAATTCAAAGGGTGCATCTGGGGCTTCGTCTAGCCGAACGACCTCCGTCTGTGCGACTAGGACCCGAGCGTAGCCCTGCTGCAAGAGTAGTTTTTTCATTTCTGCAGGACTCCGGTCTCCAAAGGCTAGGGGAGCAACTACCATGAATCGCGCATCTTCCGGCTGGGCCTCTAAGGCATCGAGTACATCCCGGACTTGGTGGCGTTTCACTTCCTCTCCCGTGGTTGGAGAGTAGGTCTTTCCGACACGCGCGAAGAGAACTTTAAGGTAGTCGTGAATCTCGGTGACGGTCCCGACGGTGGAACGCGGATTGCGCGAAATGACCTTTTGCTGAATAGCGATGGCAGGGGCTAGGCCCTTGATGTCATCGACTTCTGGCTTGTTGAGCTTGCCCATGAATTGACGGGCATAGGAGGACAGCGATTCTACATACCGGCGCTGGCCTTCCGCATAGAGCGTGTCAAAGGCCAAGGACGATTTACCGCTGCCGCTCACCCCGGTAATCACTACCAAATGCCCATGCGGAAACGAAACGCTGAGGTTTTTCAGGTTGTTGACGCGGGCGCCTTCAATGTGGAGTTCGGAGTTAGCCATAGCAAGGAAAACGCAAAAATACCCTTTGTAGTTGGGGGAAAAATGCTAGATTCGTGAATAATTCTAAAAAAGACGGGCCTATCGACTGAATTCCTACGCTATTTCTAAACATCTGGGTTTATGTCTATCGTAGGTTGCAGCGATGCCGAATTGGTATCGAAGTACGTCAAAGGTCAAGAGCACGCGCTCGAGTGTCTTATTCTCCGCCATTCGGACGGTTTATTGCGCAAAATTTATGGGAAGGTTTTGGATGAGGATCTTGCACAAGATTTGCACCAGGATGTTTGGATGAAGTTTATTCGGGTAGCTAAAGCGGGCGACTACAAGGAGAAGGGTAAATTTTCCGCCTTCATTCACCGCATGGCGAGCAATATGATCATTGATCACTTTCGGAGGGAAAAACGCAACCCCGAACTGTCCATGGAACGCTGCAGTGATGGGGTACTTGGCATGTCTGATGAAGGCCTGAACGCCGAAGAAATCGCCCTCAAAGCCCAATGGCACGAGGATGTTAAAGCGGCTATGGAGCACTTGAATGAAGAGCAGCGCGAAGTGGTATTCTTGCGCATCTATGCGGGCCTGAGTTTCAAAGACATCGCGGACGAGACGGGTGTAGGAATTAACACCGCCTTGGGGCGCTACCGGTACGCGCTGAACAACATGCGAAAAATTTTAGGGGTGGAAATCGATTAGGATATACGCAGGAGGCAGAATGGGCGTTAGATAGATAAATCGAAAATCCCGCCTATGGCAAACGCTACTCCTGAATCCACGACGAATCCTACGTTGTCCCCCCAAAAACTCTCTGAAATCCTCGCCTACTCCCGCGCTCTGCAGGTACTTAAACCAGCCACTTGGCCGGAAGGGACGGTGTATTTCGTTCAGAATTAAACGGAGGAGTTGGCAGCAGATCTGTGGCAGATCTGCGTGTGCCAAAAAGGGGGCGTTTTAAACGACCCCGCAGAGAAACTTCAATCGGACGAGGCGAAGCTCCTCTTCCGTATAGGCTCCATCGAAGTCCTTGTAGGCTTCAGCAATATCACCTGTTTCAGATTCTTCGCTGAAGTAGTCCATGATTTCATCGACGGAGTCCTCATCCAGTTGCTCCTCGAGGATGTAGTCTAATGAAATTCGTGTGCCGCTCTGTACAATGAGCTCCATTTCTCGCAGGAGATCTTCCTCGCTCAGGCTTTTGGCCTTAGCAATTTCTTCGAGGGACAGGCGGCGATCCATGGATTGAATTACATAGACTTTGAGGGAACCTTTTTGTCCGGCAGACCGAATGGTGAAATCATCCGGCCGCTCGATGTTGTGGTCCTCTACGTGCTGAGCAATGGCCTTTGTCATGGCCGCTCCAAATCGCTTCGCCTTGGCCTCACCCACACCCGGGATAACTTTGAGTTCGTCCTCGGTGATAGGGTAGGAAGTGGCCATTTCTTGTAGGGCGGTTTCTGCAAAAAGCGCGTACGGTGGGATGCCTCGCTGTTTCGCGAGTTGCTTGTTCAGGGCTTTGAGGGTCCCGAAGAGCTCAGGATCCAGAGCCGCGCCACGTTTTGCTGCCCCTAACTCCACAGATTCGTCTACGAGCACACGGTAGGCACGCGCTTGGAAGGTCGATGTATTCGCGTAGGACACATCGCCCTTCTCCGTGATCTTCAGAATGCCGTAGCGCTCAATGTCTTTGTGCAGCCAGCCCTGTAGAATGAGCTGACGAACCAAGTCCATCCAGAAGCCCTCGGACTGGTCCTTGCCCTTGCCCCATTGGTTCAGGTCCCTGGCGCCAAACGTCTTTAAAATGGCCGTTTCATTGGCGATGAGCGTATTGACAACTTGCTGGGTGCGGAAATTGTCTTTGCCTGCCCATACGGTTTCCATGACCAAGCGAGCATGCGCTGTGGCATCGTAGTCACTCGGGGATCCCTGGCAGTTGTCACAGGAATTGCAGGTGGTTTCCGGGAAGATTTCTCCGAAGTAGTGCAAGAGGTAGTGACGTCGGCACGTAGCCGTCAATGCATAGCCGCGCGCTTCTTGCAACAGTTGACGGCCGATTTCTTGCTCCGCCACGGGCTTACGTGCCAAAAACTTGTCCAGCTTTTCAATGTCCTTCTCGCTGTAGTAGGTCACGCAAATGCCCTCGCCTCCATCGCGTCCAGCGCGTCCGGTTTCCTGGTAGTAACTCTCCAGAGACTTGGGGATGTCGTGGTGAATGACCAGGCGCACATCCGGCTTGTCGATGCCCATCCCAAAGGCAATCGTGGCCACAATGACCGTCACGTCTTCTTGCAGGAAGGCGTCTTGGTGACGGGCCCGCGTGCCGCTGTCCAATCCAGCGTGGTAGGGCAGGGAAGAGATGCCGTTGAGCTGCAAGAGCTGCGCAACTTCTTCCACTTTTTGCCGACTGAGGCAGTAGATGATGGCGGATTTGCCTTCGTGCTCCCGAAGGAGTCGAATCATATCCTTTTCTACGTTGGTTTTCGGTTGGACCGAATAGAACAAATTGGGTCGGTTGAAGGAACTGGTGAACACGGCCGGATCGTCCATGTCCAGATTCTTCAAGATGTCCGACATCACTTTTGGGGTGGCCGTTGCCGTCAAGGCTAAGATGGGTCGGCGTTGGATGGCGTTGATGGCCTGGCGCAACTGCCGGTATTCGGGCCGGAAATCATGCCCCCACTCTGAAATACAGTGGGCCTCGTCAATAGCGTAGAAACTCACTGGAAGCTCCCGCAAGAAGGCAATATTTTCTTCCTTGTTGAGGGATTCAGGTGCCATGTAGAGCAATTTGGTTGCTCCAGAACTCAAGTCTTGCCGGACTTGCACCATTTCCCGCTTGGTCAGGGACGAATTCCACACATGTGCAATGCTGTCGGTTGCTGCGAAGCTCCGAATGGCATCCACCTGGTTCTTCATCAGGGCTATCAGCGGTGACACCACCACGGCTAAGCCGTCCATTTGCAAAGCGGGAAGCTGGTAGCAGAGCGACTTCCCCCCGCCGGTAGGCATCATCACAAAGGTGTCTACCCCACCCAAGATGGACGCAACAGCGTCTGCCTGGTTGCCCTTGAAATCATCGAATCCAAAGAATGACTTAAGAAGTTCCTTGCTCTTGGCGGGAGATAGCACGAGAATTGTATTCGTAAATGGGTTCTTGAAGTTACGCTATAAACTACTTTTGCCCAACATGTCTACCACAGATTCCATGACTTTTTTGGAGCACCTTGGTGCGTTGCGCAAGCACTTGATGCGAGCGAGTTTAGCAGTCTTGGTGGCGGCTGGGGTGGCCTTTGCCTTTCGGTCTGTTTTGTTTGATGACATATTATTGGCGCCAAAATCTGTTGATTTCATCACGTACCACTGGTTTTGTGACCTGGGGAAGTTCATAGGGAACGACGCCCTATGCCTTCAAGAAATCAAGATGGACCTTCTTAACAGCAAGATGGCCGGTCAGTTCTCCTTGCACATAGGTTTGTCCCTAATGGCTGGATTGGTCATGGCTTTTCCCTTTGTGCTGCGCGAGATCTGGCTCTTCATAGCGCCGGGTTTGACGGACGGGGAGCGGCGCAAATCGGTCGCTTTTATTGGCGTTTCTTCGATGCTCTTCTTTTCGGGTGCGCTCTTTGGCTACTACCTCATCACTCCTTTGAGTATACAATTTTTAGCGAATTACATCGTTTCCGATGAAATCACCAATTTGATCGAAATGGGGTCGTATCTGTCGACCGTCGCTAGCATTGTAGTGGCTTGTGGCGTATTGTTTGAACTTCCCATCGTGGTGTACTTCTTGTCCCGAGTGGGTATCGTCACCCCGCAGGGTATGCGCACCTATCGCCGCCATTCGTGGATTGGAATTTTGGCTCTGGCCGCTGTGATTACTCCACCCGACGTCTTTTCGCAAATCATCGTAACCATCCCAGTGGCCATTTTGTACGAGGCGAGTATTTTGGTCAGTAAAGCCGCACAACCCAAGCAGGTATGAAACTCCACGTTGAAGGCATTGTAAAAGAGTACCGCCGCCGCAAAGTGGTGGATGACGTCAGCTTTCACGTAAACCAGGGGGAGATTGTGGGACTGCTGGGCCCGAACGGAGCCGGCAAAACCACCTCTTTTTACACCGTAGTCGGCATGGTCAAGCCGGACGCAGGCTCGGTCCTGCTCGACGGAGAAGACATTACCCGCCTTCCCATGTACAAGCGGGCTCAGAAGGGCATAGGCTATTTGGCTCAAGAGGCATCTGTCTTTCGCAAAATGACTGTGGAGGACAACATCGCCGCCGTTTTTGAGTGGCGTGGGTATTCGAAAAGAGAGACGAGCGAGCGGACGGAAGCCCTCCTTACGGAATTTGGCCTCCAAAAAATTCGCAAGACTCGCGGGGACCTTCTTTCCGGAGGTGAGCGCCGCCGAACTGAAATTGCCCGAGCCCTTGCGTCAGATCCCCTCTTCATTTTGTTGGATGAACCCTTCGCTGGCGTGGATCCCATTGCGGTAGAAGACATTCAATCCATTGTCGCTCAATTGGTGAACCGCAACATTGGAGTCTTAATTACGGACCACAACGTGCAAGAAACGCTGGCCATTACAGACCGAACGTACCTTATGTTCGAAGGGAAAATTCTCAAGAGCGGTACGGCCGAAGAACTGGCGGCGGACCCGGTCGTTCGTCGGGTGTACTTGGGTCAAAACTTTGAGCTTAGACGCGGTGCGCGGCCCGCACAAGACGGTCATTAATCGCCCGCCCAAGTCCCGCTTCCGGCGCCTTTTCAATCCACACCTCCGGCCCGTCAGGTTCTTCGTCTAAGCGCCGCAAGACGCCAAACAAGCGCGTAGCGGCAGATCCTGTGGTTCCGTCCGCACTCAGGCTCCACTCTGGCTGTTCTTTCTGGTAAAAGCGCAGGAAGGGTGCGCCCGGCGCCGGACACTCCTCGCCATGCGCCACCAAGCGTATCGCCCGCGCTGGCGCATAGTGGCTGGCCAACTGCCCAGGGGCATGCGGTTGACTTGAGGACAACTGGGTGGGGATGGGACGACCATGAACGGCTTCGAGCGCTTCCAGGGAAATACCGCCCAAACGCAAAACCATAGGCTGCCCCTCAGAGAAGGATAGAATGGTGGACTCGACCCCCACGCTGCAACTTCCACCTTCCAAGACCAGGGCTACCTCGTTGGCTAATTGGTCGAGGACATGCTGGCGCGTCGTCGGTGAGACGTAGCCAAAGGGATTTGCGGAGGGGGCTGCCAACGGGAAATCCAGCGCCTGAAGGAGCTCCAAGGCCACGGGATGCTGGGGCATGCGAATCGCCACGGAGTCCAGTCCAGACGTTACCAAATCGGGAATGGCTGGCTGTTTGGGAAGCACTAGGGTCAGCGGGCCAGGCCAAAAAGCGTTCATGAATACCTCTGCCACGGGTGGTACCTCGCGGGCCACCAGGTCCACATCCGAACGTTTGCCAATGTGCACAATTAAAGGGTCAAAATGCGGGCGCTTCTTCGCTTCAAAGATGCGGGCAACCGCCACGGCATTCAGGGCGTTCGCAGCCAAGCCATACACCGTCTCGGTGGGAAGCCCCACGAGGTGCCCATCGCGCAGTGCGGCGATGGCAGCAGTCAGCTCAGCGTGATCGGAATGCATACTGCCACAAAGGTAGGACGCAGAGGTCATGACAGCCGGTAGTACTCGTTTGCCGAAGTCTTCAAACGTATGGCCCACGATGTGAGGCCCAATCCTAGCCTGAGGTGGGTGCTTAATTCGTGCTAATCTGCACGTTTAGGCCCAGCATGCCATTGGTAAATGCTTGGCTATACCCAATCACGCGGTCGTAGCGTTGTCCCCACTGACGCAGGTAGAGGAAGGAGGTGTATTCGTTGGGGCAATTCCAATGGTTGCCTTCGGTAAAAAGGTAGTCCCAGGAGGCGGTTTCGGGGTCCCATTCGGCCAAATGGTATTCTAAATAGCCTTGCTTGACGAGAATTTGGCCCGAATACGTCCCATCCGTCGGCGAATACAGTAACTGATGCTCGTCCCGGGGCTGGTACTGGTTGAAATCCCCCACCACATAGATCACCCGATGGCCCGACTTTTCCAAGTCTTCCACCGCGAGGTCCAAAACCACATAGTCCGCCTCGGTTTCCGCCGTAGCGTTTTGCTTGCGTGGGACAAATGCGCCGCGCGCGTCGTCCTGGTTGACAAAGGGATCAATCCCGCGCGGCTTTTCCGTCACGACATAGGCATGCCAGCGCTCCTGAAGGTCGTAGCGTGGAATGCGCAACGTGGGAACCGGGATGTTTTTGCTGTCTACAAAGCGAAAGATGTTGTTCCCGGGAAAGGCATTTTCGCCATTGTTGTAGTCAAAATCATAGTATCCGTTGCGGAGGTAGCGGGGACGGAAGCTGCGCAGGCTGTTCCAGTCGCGGTTTTGGACCACGCTCCATTGGACGTCGTCGAAGGGATTTTGGACCGAAAAGGCCGTGAGATCGGCCAAGGCATCAATTTCTTGGTGGGTTTTGACAAGCTCCAACGGGGCGGTGCGGTGAATCGACGTTTGGATGCCCACGGCGTTCTCATAAATAACCACGGGGTACTTCGCGAGGTATTCCGCGGGATCGCTCTCGTACAGCACCAAATAGTAGTTGCCCGAAATCCGCGGCATGCACGAAGCCTGCGGCAAGCGCATCGAAACGTGGCTGTAGGGCTGGTAGGTATTAAACGAAAGCAAACCAGGTGCGGCCTGTCCTTCGAGGAAGCCTTCCAGGTATTCGGAGGCGAGGAGGGAAGAGGGGACCCAATTTCGATCGCAGTGGATCCACGTATAGTTCAATGGCAGCGTATTGGCGCTTAAATCGTCGTAGGAAAGCTGCAGGGCATTGGGTTCGCCCAAGGGAATGGCGGCTAAATGCTGAGGCTGGCCTCCCGGGTAAAGTTGAAATCCTTGAAAATCCGGATGGAGGGAGATCTCAGGCTTCGCATTTTGCCCGTATCCGCTGAAAAAACACCCGGAAAAAAGCAGGAGAAAAGAGATTTGTTTAATCACCCCTTAAAGTTGCGGAAAAACTTTTAAGCCCCGGGTATCCTTTGTACCTTTGCACCGAATTTTTTTCGAGACCATTTTATCCTTGGACATGTCGAAAACACATACCATTCGCAAAGGCTTGAACCTCCCCTTGGTAGGTGCCCCCTCTGCGCAGGTCGATGAGGCTCCGTTGAGCGCCTCGTTCGCCCTAAACCCTGAAGAATTTACGGGCCTTTCTCCCAAGCTTGCCGTGAAAGAAGGCGATGCGATCCAAGCGGGTCAGTGCATCTTCCACGACAAAAAGGACCCCCGCATTCAAGTAACCTCTCCCGTCAGCGGTACGGTGAAGGCGATTGTGCGCGGCGAGAAGCGTCGTTTGTTGCAAGTGGTTTTGGCTGCAGATGCCAGCACCACCTACCACAACTTCGGCAAGGGAATGCCCAGCACGGCGGAAGAAGCCAAAGACAAATTGCTGAATTCCGGTGCATGGACGGCTTTGGAAATGCG
Source organism: Schleiferiaceae bacterium (assembly GCA_023260615.1). Taxonomy (GTDB): domain Bacteria; phylum Bacteroidota; class Bacteroidia; order Flavobacteriales; family Schleiferiaceae; genus TMED14. The sequence continues at coordinate 6,842 of JALQUY010000013.1, read as the reverse complement.
CCCCTACGGCCGCATCGCCAATCCGGACGATCAGCCCAAGGCCATTTTTGTAAACGGCATGGCGACCGCTCCCTTCGCGACGGAAGCTTCCGTGGCGCTTGCGGGCAAGGAAGAGGCATTTGCCGCAGGTCTGGAAGTTTTGGGCCTCTTGTCGCCCAAGACGGTTCTGAGCCTGGAGGCTTCTGAAAGCTTCCCCGCATTGACCCAAGCCAAGGGCGTGGAGATCCACCGTTTTGCAGGCAAGCACCCTGCTGGTAACACCTCCGTGCACATTGCTGCGGTTTCTCCTTTGAATAAGGGCGAAGTGGTTTGGACCTTGTCTGCGCAAGACGTGGCCTTGATCGGAACGGTGTTCTTGACCGGCGAGTACCACTGCGACCGCGTGGTTGCAGCGGGCGGTAGCGGTTTCACCAACCCACGTTATTTCCGCGTTCGTGGCGGAATGAATTTGGAGTCCTTCTTCCAAGCGGAAGTCAAGGCCGGTTCGTTCCGTTACATCTCGGGTTCTGTGCTGACTGGCGCTTCTATCGGAGCCACGGGCTACTTGGGTGTGAATGCCCAGCAGATTTCAGTGATTCCTGAAGGACAAGGCACGGACTTCTTGGGTTGGGTGCTTCCCGGCTTTGGAAAGTATTCTGTGAGCCGAACGTTCTTCAGCTTCTTGACCCCCGGTAAGAAATACGATTTGACGACCAAATTGAACGGGGAAGAGCGCGCCTTTGTGGTGACGGGTCAGTACGATCAAGTATTCCCCTTCGACATCTATCCCAACCAACTTTTGAAGGCGGTTTGGGCGAAGGATTTGGAAAAAATGGAAGCGCTCGGCATCTACGAGGTGACGCCTGAAGACTTCGCTTTGTGCGAAGTGGTTTGTACCTCAAAGCAGCCTCTGCAGCAGATGGTTCGTGAAGGTCTTGACCTTCTTTACACCGAAATGAATTAATCCTCCGCTTGCTCATGAAATTCATTCAAAACATTTTCGATGCCACGCGCCCCGCGGTGACCACAGGGAAATTGAAGCCCTTGTATCCCTTGCACAACGCGTTGGAAACCATGATGTTTGTGCCCGACCACAACGCACACAGTGGGGCACACGTCCGTGACGCTATCGATTTGAAGCGCACGATGGTGACGGTCATTTTTGCTTTGGTTCCTGCGCTGATCTTCGGAATTTTCAACGGAGGTTACCAGCACTACAAGGCTTTGGGCTTGCTCAACGACGCCATGGGTTGGGGGCAGTTCTTCACCGTGGACAACTTCCTCTTTGGAGCGTGGAAAATCGTTCCCATGATTGCCGTGACCTACATGGCTGGTTTGGGGGTTGAGATTTACTTCGCCGGCATCAACAAGCACCCTGTAAACGAAGGATTCTTGGTTTCCGGCTTGCTGATCCCCATGACCATGCCTATCGACATGCCTTTGTGGATGGTGGCCATCTCTACCATCTTCGCGGTATTGATCGGCAAGGAGGTCTTTGGCGGAACGGGTATGAACCTTTTGAACCCCGCACTCACCGCGCGTGCCTTCGCTTTCTTCGCCTATCCTTCCTTTATGTCGGGCGATAAGGTGTGGATCAACACGACGACCGAAGCAGGACAAGCCGTGGTAGATGGGTTCTCGGGTGCTACTGCACTGGGTCAATACGCGACAAGTGGAACCACCACCTTTAGCGCATGGGATGCCTTCCTAGGTCTGATTCCAGGGTCCATTGGTGAAACCAGCACCTTGTTGATCGTTCTCGGCGGTATCTACTTGATTGCCACGGGAATCGGTTCTTGGAAAATCATGGCGGGCTCTACCTTGGGCGCCATCGCGATGGGCCTGATCTTCAATGCGGCAGCACCGCATATGCTGACGGAAGCTCAGCAGAACTTCATGAGCATTCCCTTCTACTATCATTTAGTGTTTGGTAGCTGGGCCTTTGCTACGGTGTTTATGGCGACCGACCCCGTATCGGCTGCACACACGGAGCGTGGCAAGTGGATCTACGGCTTCCTCGTGGGTTTCTTGGGCATCATGATTCGCGTATTCAACCCCGCGTACCCAGAAGGCATGATGTTGGCCATCCTCTTCATGAACGTAATGGCACCTTTGATCGACCATTATGTGGTTAATGCAAACATTCAAAAGCGTCTCAAGCGCGCAAAAGCCTAAGCCATGAATATCAACTCTAACAAATACACGTACATCTTCGCGGTGGTCATGGTGGTCCTGGTGGCCGCATTGCTCTCCATCGCAGCGACGTCTTTGAAGCCCTTCCAGGACAAGAACGTCGAATTGGAGAAGAAGTCTGACATCTTGCGTTCTATCGGCATTGAAGGCGAAGACGCTGACGCTCTTTTTGCGAAGTACATCACCGAGCAATTGGTCATCCAAAACGGCGCAGCTGTGGAGTCCGAAGTTTCAGCCTTTGACATCGATATGGCCAGCGCCGTAGCATTGAGTGCAGAAGAGCGCCAGGTGCCTCTGTACAAGGCGGAAGTAGAAGGCAACACCTATTACGTTCTTCCTCTGCGAGGCAAAGGCCTTTGGGGACCTATCTGGGGCTACGTTGCCTTGGAAGGCGATGGCAACACCATTTTAGGTGCCACCTTTGGTCACAAGACAGAAACCCCTGGTTTGGGTGCGGAAATCGCAACTCCCATCTTCCAGGACCAGTTCCCCGGTAAGAAGCTCTTCACCGAGGCCTATGAAGGCATTGAAGTTCGCAAAGGCGATGCGGCTGGAGACCAGCAGGTGGACGGCATCTCGGGCGGTACCATTACCTCAGTGGGCGTACAGACCATGATTTCGGACTGTTTGGCTCCTTACAAGAAGTATTTGATGAGCATCGCCGCGGCGACTGCAGCTCCTGCTGTAGACACCTTGGGCCTTGCCGCTGACACCACTTTAATCACAGCTGCATTATGAGCACCGAGCAAAAACCTGCCAAAGAGGGTTTGTTCTCCAAGAAGAACCGCGCCCTCCTCATTGACCCGCTCAATTCCAATAACCCTATCACTGTTCAGGTATTGGGTATTTGTAGCGCCTTGGCCATCACGGTCAAGCTGAAGCCTGCCATCGTAATGGGCCTTTCCGTTTTGGTGGTAACGACCATGGCCAATCTAATCACCTCCTTGATGCGTAACATGATTCCCAACCGAATCCGCATCATCGTACAGCTCGTCGTGGTAGCCGCTTTGGTAATCCTCGTAGACCAGGTGTTGAAAGCCTTCGTGTACGATGTCTCCAAGCAGCTGTCGGTCTTCGTGGGCTTGATCATCACAAACTGTATCATCATGGGCCGAATTGAAGCCTTCTCCCTGGGCAACACGCCTTGGAAGTCGGTACTAGACGGCTTGGGCAACGGTGCAGCCTACGGCGGCATCTTGATCATCGTGGCCTTCTTCCGCGAGCTCCTCGGTAACGGTACGCTTTTGGACTACCCCGTGGTAGACATGCTCGGCTTGTACGACTTCGGTTACAAGAACAACGGCATGATGTTATTGCCTCCGATGGCCCTGATTGTGGTCGCTCTGATCATTTGGGTTCAGCGCGCCAAAACTCCTTCCTTGATCGAAAAAGACTAAGCCTACAAAGCCATGCAAGATTTACTCAACATCTTTGTCAAGAGCATCTTTATTGACAACATGATCTTTGCCTACTTCCTAGGCATGTGTTCGTACTTGGCCGTTTCTAAAACGGTTAAGACCGCCATGGGCCTGGGTTTGGCAGTGACCTTCGTATTGACCATCACCCTCCCTGTGAACTACCTCTTGGAGACCAAAGTGCTTCAAAAGGGCGCATTGCAGTGGTTGGATCCTTCCTTCGCCGAATTGGACCTCAGCTTCCTCTCCTTCATCATGTTCATCGCCGTTATCGCGGCCATGGTACAGTTGGTGGAAATGGTCGTTGAGAAGTTCGCACCTGCGTTGTACTCCGCACTCGGTATCTTCTTGCCTTTGATTGCGGTAAACTGTTCCATCTTGGGTGGCTCCCTCTTCATGCAAGAGCGCGCCTACGAGAACATTGGCCAAGCTACTGTGTTTGGTTTAGGGTCAGGCATTGGTTGGTTGTTGGCTATCGTAGCCATCGCCGCCATCCGCGAGCGCTTGAAGTACTCCCACGTTCCCGCTCCCTTGCGCGGACTGGGCATCACCTTCATCATCACGGGCTTGATGGGCATTGCCTTCATGAGCTTCATGGGAATCAAACTCTAATCAGTCGATAGCGAAATGTTTTTAGCAGCATCCTCTACCGTACTCGGCGTATCGGTCGCCGTTTTCACCTTGGTCATCTTGGCCTTGGTCACCATCCTTTTGCAAGCCAAAGCGCGCTTGAGCCCCTCAGGTCCTGTCAAGTTGGAAATCAACGGCGACCTAGTGGAAGTGGAGTCTGGCAGCACGCTGTTGGGCACCCTGGGCAACCAGAAGATCTTCTTGCCCTCTGCCTGTGGCGGTGGCGGTACCTGCGGCATGTGCAAATGCCAAGTTTTTGAAGGCGGCGGCGAAATCCTCCCCACGGAAACAGGCTTCTTCAACCGCAAGCAAGTCGCGGACAACTGGCGCTTGGGTTGCCAAGTAAAGGTGAAGAACGACATGAAGATCAAGGTGCCCGATGAAATCTTCGGCATCAAGAAATGGGAATGCGAAGTGGTTTCAAACTACAACGTGGCCTCTTTCATTAAAGAATTCGTAGTCAAATTGCCCGAAGGCGAGAACCTCGACTTCTTGGCCGGTGGCTACATCCAGGTGGACGTTCCTGCCATTGACGTGGACTTCAAGGACATGGACATCACCGCGCACCCCCGCTTAGGCAAGAAGCCCGATGAGTTCCAGTCTGAATGGGACAAGTTTGGCCTGTGGGATCTCAAGATGAGCAATCCTGAGCCCCTCTTCCGTGCCTACTCCATGGCCAACCACCCTGCTGAGGGCAATATCGTCATGCTGAACATCCGTATCGCCACTCCACCTTGGGATCGCGCGAAGAACGGTTGGATGGACGTGAACCCAGGTGTGTGTTCGTCCTACGTCTTTAATCTGAAGGCGGGCGACAAGGTGACCATTTCCGGTCCTTACGGTGAATTCCACATCAAGGACACCGAAGCAGAAATGATCTACGTCGGCGGCGGTGCGGGTATGGCTCCCATGCGTTCGCACTTGTTCCACCTCTTCCACACGTTGAAGACGGGCCGAAAAGTATCCTACTGGTACGGCGGTCGTTCACGTCGCGAGCTCTTCTACATCGACGACTTCCAGAACATCGAAAAGGAGTTCCCCAACTTCAAGTTCCACATGGTGCTTTCGGAGCCACTTCCCGAAGACAACTGGACCGCGAAGCAGAGCATCGACGACGAAGGCGACGGTTTCACAGGCTTTGTACACCAAGCTTTGATTGACAACTACCTCTCCAAGCACGAAGCTCCCGAGGACATCGAATTCTACTTCTGTGGCCCGCCCATGATGAACGCGGCCGTATTGAAGATGGTCGACGACTTCGGCGTACCTGCGGAGAACGTATCCTTCGATGACTTTGGTGGCTAATCCCTACCTCCTAAGAAAAGCGGCCTCGGCCGCTTTTTTTGGCGCTATGCTGCTCGCAGTGGGCTGCCAGTCTTCGGACGACGCGCTTCACTTCGAAGGGGAAGCGCAAGCGACCACCTTTCACATCACCGTGTACGGCGACGCGCGCGTTGAGGCCTCCGACATCCAGCGTTGGCTGGCGGAGTACAACCATGTAGCTTCCCCTTGGGACAGCACCTCCTTGATTTCCGCGCTCAACGGCCCTGCTGTGGTTGCACCCGACCATCCCTATCTCTGTGAGCTACTGCAAATCGGACGAGCCCTGTACTACGAGACAGAGGGGGTACTTGACCCCACCTTAGCACCGGTTATTGAGGCCTGGGGATTTGGGGTTGGGCCCGCAACGTTGCTACCCGGTGATACTATGGCTTTGGAGACTTTAATGCAGCACGTGGGGGATACCAGCTGGTTTTCATTGGCCCACCTCTGCACGGGTAACTCCCCGGCCAAATTGGCGCTCGACCAAGGACGTCCAGCGCCTGGCCGTGAGGGTACACGCACCCAATTGAACTTCATGAGTTTCTCCCAAGGCCATTCTGTCGATATCGTGTGCGATTCGCTTCGCGCACGAGGCGCCTCCGCTGCCTTTGTGGAAATTGGGGGAGAGGTACGCACTTTCGGTGTGAAGCCGGACGGTAGCTCCTACAAAGTGGGCATCGAGCTTCCCCAGCAAGGGAAATCCACCGACTATGCCCAAACCGTGGAGCTCAACGAGCGCGCATTGGCCACCAGTGGGAATTACCGAAACTACAAAGTGGACCCCGCTACGGGCGCACACTACGGGCATACGCTAGATGCTAAGACGGGTTGGCCCATTCAGACGGATGTCTTGAGTGCCACGCTCATCGGTCCAAGTTGTGCGGAAGCAGACGGAATGGCGACCGCCGCCATGGCTATGGGCATGGAAAAAACCAAGCAGTGGTTGGCTCAGCATCCCGAATGGGACGCGCTCTTGATTTCTGGAAACGAAGCGGAAGGCCTACAGGTCTGGGCGTCGTGGAACTTGGAGTAGCTCGGGCTAGATAGCTAGAGAGCACGTGCTGCGCACTGTGGCTAGAGAGCTCGGGCTTCGCCCTGAAGCTAGAAAGCATGCGCTTCGCGCTGAAGCCTTTACGCTTAAACGCTTAATCTCTTTTACCCTTAAACTCTTTGGAGGACCTTCGCCGCGCGCCGGGACTTTCCGTTGTTTTGCCAAGCTCTAGCTCTCTAGCTCTCTAGCTCTCTAGCTCTCTAGCTCTCTAGCTCTCTAGCTCTCTAGCTCTCTAGCTCTCTAGCTCTCTA
>JALQUY010000139.1 GCA_023260615.1 Schleiferiaceae bacterium | reverse complement strand
GTGTCCGTAGGATGTGGGGGTTCGAGTCCCCCTTCGCGCACCACAGGATCCCCGCCCTTTTTGGGCGGGGATTTTTACTATCTGATGGGCGCTAAAGTTCACTTTGAAAGACCAGCAGATAGTAAAAATCTTGGCCAGAGGCCAAGGGATAGTGGGGTGCAGCTCACCCCACAGGTCCGCCCGCGAAGCGGGCATTCCCCCTTCGCGCACCACAGGATCCCCGTCAAATTTTGGCGGGGATTTTTTATTGACCTGACTGAAAAATCACAAATCAGGGCATCCTGAAGACCATTTTTTGGCATCATTCTAGCCTTCAAGCTCTCTAGCCAAGAAGCCGTTAAACCTCCGTACCTTTGCGGTCCTTTTTCAAAGACCCAGAACCCATGAATGTTTCTCACACGATTGATGCAAGCAACAACGGCATCATCACCATTGAAGTAGCCCAGTCCGATTTTGCGGAAAAAGTGGAAAAGACCTTGGTCGATTACCGCAAGCGTGCTAACATCCCCGGCTTCCGTCAGGGCATGGCACCTATGGCTATGATTCGCAAGCAGTATGAATCTTCGGTTCGCATCGAGGAAGTAAATAAGATGCTGCAGGACGGCCTGTTCAACTACTTGGAGAGTGAGAAGTTGGAAATTTTGGGTCAGCCTTTGCCCATGCCCAGCCAAGTGGACTTCACGGCGGATTCGTTCCAAGTGCAGTTTGAAATTGGTATGGCGCCTGAGTTCACTTTGGACATCAGCGACAAGGTGAAGCTCCCGTATGTGGAGATCGAGGCGACCAAGCAAGCGATTGACGACGAGGTCGAGAACATTCGCAACCGCTATGGCAAGATGTCGGAAGTGGACGCTGCGGGTGCAGAGGATATCCTTTTCGGCGCGTTCCAAATGGTCGACAAGAAAGGCAACGCGGTAGAAGGCGTAGAGGTGAAAGAAGGACGTTTGGGCCTTAAGTCCATCAGCGACAAGAAAGTGGCCAAGGCCGCGCAAGCGCTGAAGAAGGGCGAAACACTTGAATTCAACGCGGAGAAAAACTTTATTGACAGCTTCCAACTGGAAGATGTGCTCGGATACACCGACGTAGAAAAGGCAGCCTCAACGGGTCTGTTTGTTCTAACGTTGAAGACCATCTACCATTTGGAGCCTGCAGCTTTGGACCAGGAGTTGTTTGACAAGCTCTTCGGCGAAGGCGTGGTGTCTAGCGAAAAGGAGCTCCGTGAGAAAATCGAGGAGGACCTCAAGGGCATGTACCAGCGCGATGCAGACACGCATTTCTTCAACACGGTGACCGATCACTTGATGAAGACCAAGATGACTTTGCCCGAGGCCTTTATGAAGAAGTGGATCACGCAGCAGGGTGAAAAAGCCCCCAGCATGGAGGAGGTAGAGGAGCAATGGCCCAACACCGAAAAGGCCATGCGCTGGCAGATGATCGAAAGCAAGTTGAGCCGCGAGTACCACTTGCATGTGCACAAAGAGGAATTGGTCGCTTACGCGGTGGACATGGTGAAGGGCCGCATGGCACAATTTGGCCAGCAAATGGACGAGAAGCAAGCCGAGCAATTGGCCCTCAGCGTATTGCAAAACCGCGAGCAGTCGGAGCAGCTTTCGGAACAGCTTTTGCAAGACAAAATGATGAAGTTCTTTAAGGATTCATTCAGCATGAAGGTCAGCAAAATGGGCTATGCGGATTTCCTTAAATTGGCTTCTAAGAACCAATAAGCGACACGCACTATGGATTTAGGGAAAGAGTTTCAGCGCTATGCCATGCTCGACAAGGGCATCAGCAGCTTGACGATGCAGCACTATGTGGAGAGTTCATTGACGCCGTACATCATTGAGGAGCGTCAATTGAATGTGGCCCAAATGGACGTTTTTTCGCGCTTGATGATGGACCGAATCATTTTCTTGGGTACGGGCATCAACGACCAGGTGGCGAACATCGTTCAAGCGCAATTGCTCTTCTTGGAATCTGCGGATAGCAAGAAAGACATTCAGATTTACTTGAACAGCCCAGGTGGTTCCGTGTATGCGGGATTGGGCATCTACGACACGATGCAAGTGGTTAGCCCCGATGTGGCGACGATTTGCACGGGCATGGCAGCCTCTATGGGTGCTGTATTGATGTGTGCTGGCACGAAGGGCAAGCGTTCGGCCTTGAAGCACTCGCGTGTTATGATTCACCAGCCCATGGGCGGTGCACAGGGCCAGGCGAGCGACATGGAGATCACCTTGACGGAGATCTTGAAGCTCAAGAAGGAGTTGTACGAGATTATTGCCAACCATTCGGGCCAACCCTTTGACAAGGTGGAGAAAGATTCTGACCGCGATTATTGGATGACGTCTGAAGAGGCGAAGGCCTACGGCATGATCGACGAGGTGCTTACCGGCAAGAAACTGAAATAATTCACGCATGGGAGACGTATCACAGTGTTCGTTTTGCGGACGTCCAAAGACGGATGCCGGCTTGCTGATTGCAGGTCTGGATGCGCACATCTGTGAATCCTGCATTGAGCAGGCCCATGAAATTGTATTGGAGGAGTCGCGCCAAGGCGGTAGTTCTTCTGCAGCGGGCGAATTTGAACTGCCCAAACCCAAGGACATCAAGGCCCATTTGGACCAGTACGTCATTGGGCAAGAAGCGGCCAAGCGCACCCTCAGTGTAGCCGTTTACAACCACTACAAGCGTGTACTGCAGGGCGGCGTGGACGACTTTGAGATTGAAAAGTCCAACGTCATCCTCGTGGGTGAGACGGGTACGGGTAAAACGTTGCTCGCACGCACTATTGCCCGAATGCTCAACGTGCCCTTCGCCATCGTCGACGCCACGGTGCTGACGGAAGCCGGCTACGTGGGCGAGGACGTGGAAAGTATCTTAACCCGCCTGCTCCAAGCGGCCGACTACAATGTGGAAGCGGCTGAGCGCGGCATCGTCTTCATTGACGAAATCGACAAGATTGCCCGCAAGAGCGACAACCCGTCCATCACGCGTGACGTGTCCGGCGAAGGCGTTCAGCAAGCCCTCTTGAAACTCTTGGAAGGTACCAAAGTAAACGTTCCCCCTAAGGGCGGGCGCAAGCACCCAGATCAAAAGTTT
>JALQUY010000138.1 GCA_023260615.1 Schleiferiaceae bacterium | reverse complement strand
GAGCTCGCGCACTTCTTCCAAGGCGCCGGCAAAAAAGAGGCGGTCGCCGCTTTCTAAAATTTCGGTGGGGCTAACGGGCGCAATGATGCGTTGGCCGCGGACAATTTCCACCAAAAACAAGCCGTGAACTTGGCGCAGCCCGGCGTCCTGAACGGACTTTCCGGTGAAGGGGCTTTGGGGGAGCACGCGGGTTTCAACGGTGTATTCGCGGGATTTTTCGGCGGTTTCGACGCTGTGCTTGGGGAGCGTTCGGCCCGCCAAAAGGGCCATCGCCAGGATGCCCAAACTGACGACCAACACGCCGGGCAGCAGGTAGTCGGTCGTGTGCAAAATTTTCAAGCCGTTCTCCTCCAGCAAGCCGTTGAGGACCAAATTGGTCGACGTGCCAATGACGGTGAGCATGCCGCCTAGGGTCGCGGCAAAGGCCAAGGGCATTAAGTAGGTGGAAGGCGTTTGGCGGTTGCGCAGGGCCCACTGCCGAATGGGGCCCATCAGCAAGGCCACGACCGCCGTGTTGTTGAGGACGGCCGAAAGCAACGCCGTCGGCGTTAGCACCCGCAGCAAAAATCCGCGTGGGCTGGCGTTCTGGGTCCAGCGCTGCAAGGCTTGGGCGAGGCCGAGCCGCGCCTGAACGGCGCCGGCGAGCACCATCAGCAGAAACAAGATGAGGAGGGAAGGCGTGGTCAGCGTGCCAAGGAGCTCGGCCGCGGAAAGCTGACCGCTCAACACCAGGAACAAGCCGCCTGCCCCAAAGGCTTGTACCGGCTTGATCCGCTTGGAAAAAAGCGCCAGCACGACCGTCAAGTAGACGAAGAGCAGGAGGAGTTGAGCGCTGTTCATGGCCGACAAAGATAGAATATCCTACTAAATTGGTAGGAATTAAAATGCCGGGGCGTTTTTACCGTGTTTTAACCAGCTCCCTGCAGGTATTTTCCGACGCCGTGGCGAGGACTTGCTTCGCCTAGCCAACCCCCGTACCTTCGGATCTATGAAGCGACTTCCCTTTACCAAATCGGACCTCTGGATTGCCTTGGGGTTTCTCGTGTGCTACGTGGCCATTTTTGACGCCAAATTGGACCTCGGCGGCGACAATGCGGGCTACTACATTTTAGGGCAGTCGCTGCACAGCGGCCAAGGCTACACGGACATTCACCTCCCTGGGGCGCCAGCGGCCAAGCATTTTCCTCCCGGCTATCCGGCGGTTTTGGCGGTTTTCATGACTTTTTCGGACAGTTTTGAGTTCCTCAAATGGATGAATGGCCTGCTCTTTTTGGGCGCTTTGCTCCTGCTGCAAAGGCTCTTCGTCCGAATGACCCAAAATTCCCTCCTCTCCTGGACGGCGCTGGGTTTGACGCTCCTGAACGCCCATCTGCTGCGTTCCTCCACCATCTTAATGTCCGAAATTCCCTTCCTCTTCTTCTCCGTCGCCACCCTTTCCTGCCTCGTCAAATGGAAGGATTCCGAAACGGCCTTCTGGAAGTCCCCGTGGTTCTGGGCCATGCTCGTGCTGAGTTCCGCCTCCTACCATATCCGAACGGCCGGCCTCGCCCTCATCGCCGGCATCGGCCTCTACCTCCTCTTTGAAAAGAAATGGACCGCCGCAGTCGGTTATGGAGTAGGCTTCATTGGCCTCGCCCTCCCGTGGTTCCTGCGCGGCAAAGCCCTGGGCGGCAACCCCTACCTCCAGCAGCTCATCCAAGTCAACCCCTACCGTCCCGAAGAAGGCGTCCTCACCGCCAGCGGATGGCTAGACCGGATCCAAACCAACGGTTGGCGCTACCTCACCCAAGAACTTCCCAACGGCCTCTTTCCCAAATTGGACGTCGTCTACTCCCAGGACGAACCCACCGGCTTCTTCCTCTACGGCAGTCTCTTGCTGCTTTTGGTCGTATTTGGCACCTTCAAAATGCCCAAACTCCGAATGATGTGGGCCGGCTACCTCGCCGCTTCCGCCGCCATTTTCTTACTCTGGCCCGAAGTCTGGTTTGGCGTGCGCTTCATGCAGCCCCTCATCCCCTTCCTGCTCCTCGCCGCCACTGTAGGTGCATGGGAAGCCCTCAAATGGGCCCAAAGCCGCTTCAACCTCCCCTCCTGGGTGGCCTCCCCCTACATCTTGATGGCAGCAGGCTTGATTCAACTTTCGGCCGTCACCAAATTGCGCGCCGAAAGCCAAGACCCTGTCGGTTCCCAATACGCGAACTACTTCAACATCGGTCGCTACGCGGGCCAAAACCTACCCCCCGACGCCATCATCGCTACCTACAAACCGGCCCTCTTTTACCTCTACGCACAGCGCCCGTGCGTTCGCTTCCCCTCCATCGAAGACAACGAGGCTTTCATCTCCAAACTCAAAGAGCAAGGCGTGACCCATGTCGTCGTCGATCAGCTGGGCTATTCCGCCATTGGTCGCTACGTGGTTCCAGCCATTCAGAAGTATCCCGAACGCTTCCCCCTCATCCTGCAGTTGCCGAATCCGGATACGTATTTGTTGCAGTTGAAATAGCGGGGGGGCTAGAAAGCTAGAGAGCACGCGCTTCGCGCTGTAGCCTTTTGGCTTAAACGTTTATTCTCTTTTACCCTTAAACTGTGGTGTGGACCTTCGCCGCGCGCCGGGACTTTCCATATCAAGAACCAACCAGCAAACTAGCAAACAGCGCGCAGCGCTCCCGAGCTCCCTAGCCCTCTAGCGCGCCAAAGGCGCACTTAGCCCTTCACCACCCACCGCAAGGTCTTCACCTCACTGGGGCTGGCTACCCAGCGAACGAGGTAGAGGCCGGCGGGCAAAGCGGGGAGTTGGAGTTGGCGTTCGGTGACCGATTGAGAAAGTACCGTTCGGCCCAAAGCGTCCAAGACATAAACCTGGCCATTCGCGCTGGGAAGGCTAAGCGTGCTGCCGCCAGAGCTTGGGTTGGGAGCCAAAACAAGGTGTTCAGAGGAAATTTCGTCTTCGCCCACCGTCGTGCTAAAGGTGACGTCGTCCAAGTAGACGTTGTTGCCGCCGCCGCTGATGAATTCAAATTTGATCATCACGGAGGTGGCGTTGTTCAAGCCGGTGAAATTGACGGTGGTCTCTTTCCAATCGCTTGCGCTGGGGACATACAAGGTATTCGGGTAGTAGGTGGCGGATCCCAGCTGGAAGGCGGGT
>JALQUY010000137.1 GCA_023260615.1 Schleiferiaceae bacterium | reverse complement strand
AAGAGCATAAAGGGCAGACTCAAGGCAAAAGAGAAGCCAAACATCCCCATGGCTGGGCCGAGCAACTCGCCGGAATGGCTGGCGCGCACCAATAAGGAGCCAATCAGCGGGCCGGTGCAGCTAAAAGAAACCAAGGCCAGCGTGAAGGCCATGAAGAAGATGCCAATCAATCCGCCGCGCTGCGACAGGTTGTCCGAGCCGTCCACCCACTTGCTGGGCAAGGTGATTTCGAAAGCGCCAAAGAAACTGATGGCGAAAATCACAAAAAGGATGAAGAAGAAGAGATTGAACCAGGGGTCCGTGGCCATAGCATTGAGGGCATCCGGACCCGCAATCACCGTAATGAGAATGCCCAGCGCCACGTAGATGACGTTGATGCTGATGCCGTAGGTGATGGCTTTTGAAACGCCTTCGGCGCGTGTCTTGCTTTGCTTGATGAAGAAGCTCACCGTGAGGGGGATCATCGGGAAGATACAGGGCATCAACAAGGCCAAAAAGCCCCAGCCCATTCCCTCCAGGAAGACGCCCCAGTGGCCTTGCTTGAGTTCGGTTTCGTCGGCCGCAGGAACGGGGTTGGCGTCTGCGGGGGCGCTGTCCGTACCAGCCGACGCCGTCGTGTCGACGTCGGATGCCGCCGTCTGCTCGGAGGACGCGTTGGCGTCGCCATCCGCTTGGATTTCCTCCTCTGTGGCGACGAGGCCTTCGTCGGTGGGAGCGGCGTTCTTTTGGGCGGGAATCTTGAAGGTCAAGGGGATGTACTCGGGGAAGAGGCACATTTCGTCGTTGCAGACCTGGAAGGACACCTCTGCTTCTACGGACAAGGCGCCCGGACCGGTGACCGTAGCCTTTTGGATGAAGCGCGCTTTGTGCTCAAAGTAGGCCAACTCCATGTTGAACTGCTTGCTGAACTCCTTGTGGGCCTTGGGTTCGCTCCATTCACCCTTCAAGGTCAAGCGCGGATTTGCCGTAAAGGTGAAGGTGGTCGGAATGGGGCCATCCTCGCCCGAACTGCGCGAATACATGTGCCAGTTGCCCTCAATCGTAGCATCGGCAATGAGTTGCACGCTGCCGTCATCGGCGCGCTGCACGGAGGTTTTCCAGCTGACGGGCTCAATAATTTGGCCCAAAAGTCCCTGAGGAAGTGCGGCCAAAACGGCCAGCATCGCAATGCGAAGGAATGTCTTCATACCTACAAAAATAGCCCTTGATGGGCGGTTAGCGGCGTTCGGTCAGTCGCCAAAAATGCGAATCCCCAGCCTGGACGGCTACGGTGCGCGAAAGACGTGCCCCTGGAACCCAGTAGACCTCGCCCGCCGTTGCGCCGGCCGCAAGCACAACCACATACTTTCGAAGGCCCGCAGGCACTTTGGCCTCGGTCAGAATGTCGGACACTTTCTTGCGTCCTTTCATGCCGAGCGGCAACAAGAAATCGCCCTCCGTCCAGGGGCGCCAAACGAGGCTTTCCGTGCGCTCCAAACTGAGAACCGGTGCATTCAAGGAACCCAAGTCCTCCGTTGCAGCATGCTTTTGCTGCTTGGCTTTCCATGTAGTGTGGGCTTCCCACTTTTTTCCGTTCCAAAGAGGGCCTTGGAGCTGGGTCCATCCTGATCCCAGAATGTGAGGCTCTGCCAGTCGCTGAAAATCCTCCTTCAAGAGCAGGAGACCTTCGCGTTCGGCCCAGAGTTGGTATTTGCCGCGCTGCAGCATGGCGCCCACTTGGGACTGAGCGAGTGAAAGCACCGCCTCAAAGTCAAATCCACCGAATTCTTTTAAAATGTACCAGACAATCACGGAAGAGTGTGGGTGGTCCAGGACATCGCGGTAAAGCACATGAGCCCCGGGCACCTCCTTGGACTTGCCCAAGTACAGAATGCTCTCGCGCTTCACCGTCGCGTCTACAAAGGCCTGGAGGTCACGCAAATTCCTCAGGGTGGTCCGAAGGCCTTCTAGGGCTTGGGGCATCGCCTCGCGGAGCGCAGGCAAGGCATGGTGGCGCAGGTGGTTGCGCGTGTATTTGTCGCTCGCATTACTCGAGTCATCGCGCCATGCAAGTCCTTGTTTTTTCGCATGGGCAGCAACCTGCGACTTGGCGACATCCCACAGGGGACGAACCATGTTCCCTACCTGAGGAGCCAAAGCCACCAAGCCATCCAAACCCGTTCCTCGCGCTGCGTGGAACAAGAATGTTTCCGCAGCATCATCCGCGTGGTGCGCCACCAGGATAGCCGCGTGCCGGCTGGGGTCAAAGAGGCTTTGAACCAGTTCGTAGCGAAGACCGCGCGCCCTAGCCTGCAAATCGGGGCCGTCCCCAAAGTCGCTAGGGGCCTGGGTCACGTGAATGGGAAGGCTGCGTTCAGCCGCCCACGCTTCCACAAAAGCCTGATCCCCGTCGGACTCGGTCCCGCGCAAGCCGTAGTTCACGTGCACCAGTTCCAGAGCGTAACCCAACCGGTGCACCGCGTCGGCCAGCACCATGGAATCCTGACCGCCCGAACACATGACCAAGAAGGTCTTCCCCTCCAGAGGGCTATTTTCAAGAAAGCTCTCAAGGGTGTGCTGAATGCGGAGATCAACGATTTTTTTCATGGCGTGGGGCGCTTTGTGTCGTTTAGGGGCCTTGCATCCTGAAGCGCAGCTGCCGGGGCCTTCATTTTGAGCTGAAGCTCCTCCCACTCTGCTTGGGGCTGGGCGTAAACGGTGAGCGCGGACCCCGCCCAGCTCTTCCACCGTGCAGCCGCCGGATGGTAGATGAGGCTGCGAATCACGACGTTGAAGTCGCATTCGCCGTCAGGGGTGGCGTAGCCTAGGGCGCCGGAATACCAGCCGCGGCGGGCGGATTCGTGGGCGTCGATGCGCTCCATGGCGCGGATTTTTGGAGCGCCCGTCATGCTGCCCATGGGGAAGCTCGCTTGGACCACACTAAGCCAATCGGCGGTGGGTCGGAGTTGGGCTTCCACGGTGCTGACCAAGTGGTGAACGGTCGGCAGGCTGCGGAGTTGCAGGTAGCGCGGGACGCGAACAGATCCTTTTTCGGCGACGCGGGAGAGGTCGTTTCGGACCAGGTCGACGATCATGGTGTTTTCGGCGCGTTCTTTTTCGTTTTGGAGCAAGTCTTCCCCGGAGGTGTGGACGGGTGCGGTGCCTTTGATG
>JALQUY010000136.1 GCA_023260615.1 Schleiferiaceae bacterium | reverse complement strand
CGCCATTTTTTGGTCCATGAAGCCCGTAATATCCACGGAGAAATCGGGGACCAAATCGTAGTACTGGATGTAGTGGTAGACCTGCTCGGGACGGTGAGCCGCTTGAGGCTGTCCCTCCCACTCCGTCACCAAGGCCTTGAGTCCGGCCTTGAAGCAGGCGTCCACAATCAACTCGGAGGCATGACCGTGGTCCGGATGGCGGTCCCGCGGTGCGGTGGCCAAAACGATGCGCGGTTGAAAGGCACGCAAATAGGCGATGAGCAGCCGCTGGTTGGCTTCGGAATTTTCGAGAAAGCCGTCCCGCATGCCTGCATTGACGCGCTGGGAAACGCCTAAGATTTTTGCAGCCTCCACGGCTTCGGCGTCGCGCAGTTCTGCGGTGCCGCGGGTACCCATTTCCCCCCGCGTGAGGTCAAGAATGGCCACACGATCTCCGGCTGCTACATGCTTCGCGAGCGTGCCCCCGCATCCCAACTCAACGTCGTCCGGGTGGGCGCCAATGGCAAGAATGTCAACAGGAGAAAGGCTGGGCATAGGGTAGGTTTTGAGCCGGTAAAGTTACTGGACCCCGGCAAACTCCTTGATTTCCTTCGTCAGGGGTGACGTCGTCATCAAGTAGGAGGCGGTCCACTGGCCTTGGTCGTTCACCAAGAATTTGCAGAAGTTCCAACGGACATTGGCGTTGCTGTTGCCGTTTTGCTCTTTCTGGGTCAACCACTGGTAGACAGGGTGAACGTTGTCTCCTTTGATGGCGACTTTCTCCATCATTTGGAAGGTCACACCGTAGTTCTTGCTGCAGAACGATTGGATTTCGCTGGCACTGCCGGATTCCTGACCGCCAAAGTCGTTGCAGGGGAAGCCCAAAATGACAAACTCTTCCTGGTTGGATTGCTCCCAAAGGGCCTGCAAATCCTTGTACTGAGGCGTAAAGCCGCATTCGGAAGCTGTATTGACAATCAAGACGCGCTTGCCGCGAAGCTGTTCAAAGTCAAAACGCTCTCCGTCCAAGGTGTTGGCGGTAAGGCTGTAAAAATCAACGGGGCCGTTTACAGGCTGTGCAACACTCTTGCCGCAGCCCAACAACATTCCAAGTAAACCCATGGCAAAAAGAGAGGCGAATTTTTTCATGTTTAAACAAATTTAGGGAGAAGTCCGAGAACCTCCGCGTAAGTAACCCCGTTACCCATTTAAAGTTTAAACGCGCACTACCTTTACGACATGGTTCGGGCTAAAATCCTTGCACAATTTATCCGCTGGGAATGGGCGCTGGAGTACCGCCGCTCGAACGGCTGGTTTCTGCCCGTGCTCTTTGCCGCCATGGTGGGCTACCTCGTGAGCCTGTTGGTGCGACAACCCAATCCAGTACAGTGGCTAAGTCTGCTATGGATTACCCTGGTTTTTAGCGCTTTGCAGACAGCCACGCGGAGCTTTTCCGCCAGTCCATCGGAATGGATCTACCTCAATCAATTGGCTCGCCCCAGCGAATTACTCCTCGGCAAATCCATAACTACCGCCTTAAACACGGTTTTCGTCGCTTGGACCGGTGTCTTCCTATTTGGACTTTGGCTGGGCTGGCCCCGTCCTGAAGGTCTCGACGCTTTCCCCATCTGGACGTTTTTGACCAGCATCACCTTGGGCGCCGTAGCCATGTCCACCACCTTGAGTTTTACCGCGGCCCTCTCGTCTAAACTCTCCCGCAACACCGGCGTCATGGCCATTTTGAGTCTCCCCCTCCTCTTGCCTACCCTTTTGGTCGCTATGCGTTCGAGCAAACTGGCGCTACTGGGTGAACCTTGGACCGTTTTATACCCCAATTGGTTGGGGGAATTGGCACTTTCTGCCCTTCCGCTCGCCCTTGGGGCCTTGCTGTTTCCGTACCTTTGGCGCTCCTAATGAAAGCTTGGAAATTACTCGGTTTAGCGCTGGTGGGATACTCCCTCTATGCCGGTCTTATGTTTGAGGTTCCTCGTTTGGTCATCCTGAACGAAACGATCCGAAATCTCTACTTCCACGTACCCATGTGGTTCACCATGATCGCCCTTCTGGGAGGATCGCTGGCCTACTCCATTCGATTGCTCCGCTCAGGCGACGCCGGTCAAGCCCTGGATTTGGACCGCGACCGCCAAGCCAAAAATTTTGCCGAAGTGGCCATGGTGTTCGCCCTTTTGGGCCTCTTCACAGGCATGGTGTGGGCCAAAGCCACCTGGGGCGCCTACTGGACGGCCGACCCCAAGCTCAACGGCACAGCCGTTACACTGCTCATTTACGCAGCTTACTTTGTGTTGCGCGGCAGCGTCGACGATCCTGAAAAGAAAGCACGCCTTGGTGCGGTTTACAACGTATTCGCCTTTGTCTTGATGATCGTATTCATCGGCATCCTCCCCCGAATGACGGACTCCCTGCATCCGGGCAATGGCGGAAATCCCGCTTTTGGAAACTACGACCTCGACAATGGCATGCGCCTTGTGTTTTACCCCGCTGTGTTGGGCTGGATTTTCACCGGATGGTGGATCGCAACCCTGCGCGTGCGACTGGCTCGATTGAACTCCTAACCCATTGAACAGCCTCGGAATGACTTCACTTTTCTTACAAGCCCCTCCCGCTGAAATGGCGGACCTCTTCCGCAGCGAAGGCAAGATCTACGTCGTCCTTGCCGTTTTGGGCATCCTCTTCGTAGGTCTTGCAGCCTACTTGATTTGGATGGACCGCCGCTTGGCCAAACTGGAAAAGCAGAAATGAAACGCAGCCACATCATTGCCCTGGTCGTGATTGCGGTGCTGATTGGCGCCCTGCTCGTCACACTCCAAGATGCTAGCGTCTACGCAACCTTTGATTTGGCTGAAAAGCAAAAGCCTGAAACGGTCACCGTGGTTGGCACCCTCGATCTAGAATCGCCCATCGACTTCAACCCGCAAACGTCCATGCTCCGTTTTACGGCGGTGGACAAAGAAGGCGGGCGTTCGGTCGTTCTGTACAACCAGCCCAAGCCTACGGACTTTGAGCGTTCGGAAGAAATCACCCTGACGGGCCACGCAACGGACTCGCTGTTTGTGGCCACGGAAATCCTCATGAAATGCCCCTCCAAGTATACCAACCAAGAGGAGGTCGTAGCGGACGCTAGCTTATGAACTACCTAGGAGAACACACCTTTTGGTCCGAACTCGGACGCTTCTTTGT
>JALQUY010000135.1:2610-3217 GCA_023260615.1 Schleiferiaceae bacterium | reverse complement strand
CAAACCCCCGTCGAATGTCCCTATCCGATTCCATTACCGCATTACGTCACGCTTTACAGGCCGAAACTCCCACCAGCGCTCACCTTTCCGAGCTTGGAACCCTCTGGACTGAAGCCCATCAGCACGCTCTTCGCGGCAAATTGCGCAGCATTCAACAGCAGGCAGAGGCGGAAATTCAGGCCGCCGCCACGAGCGCTCAAGCCACTTTGCTCGCCCAAATTCAACGCGCCGAAGACGCCGCTCGCGCCGCAGCCGCTGCCTCCGTGGCTCAAGCCCAGGTATCGGAAGCCGTGCCCGCCACCGAAGCGCCCATCACCCCGCCCAAGCCTGCACCCGTAGCGGCTGCACCCGAAGCTTCTCCAGCCCCCGTGGCGGCCGAGGCAGTGGAAGCCCCTTTGACGTCTCCGACTCCGGAAACACAGCCCGCCCAGGAAGCTGCTGCACCTGTTGCACCGGCAACCCCAGCACCTACCGCGAGCCCAGCTACCCCCAGCCTGACCCCGAGTGCAGGTTCGGCCAAAAGTGTCAACGCCCGCTACGCTGGCTTGAAAGTGGGCCTCAACGACCGCGTCGCCTTCGTGAAGCACCTCTTTAACGGCGAAGACGA
>JALQUY010000135.1:0-2525 GCA_023260615.1 Schleiferiaceae bacterium | reverse complement strand
GACTACGATTGGACGCAAAAGCCCGAGTTTGCCGAGCGCTTCCTCGCATTGGTTTTTGCCCGCTTTGAGTAAAACGTTCGGTACCTGATTCGCATGGGAAAACTCATCCTCGTTCCAACTCCCCTGGGCAACCTGGGCGACATAACCCTTCGGGCTCTAGAGGTCCTGAAGAGCGCCGAAGTGGTCTACGCGGAGGACACCCGAACGACCGGCAAGCTCCTCAAGCTCCTCGACGTGCAAGCGCCGCTTCGCGCCTTCCATATGCACAACGAGCACAAGCAGGTGGATGCGGTCGTGGAGTCCATTTCCCGAACAGAAGGCCACCATGCCCTCGTTAGCGACGCCGGTACCCCGGGCATCAGCGATCCTGGCTTTTTGCTCGTGCGCGCCGCCGTAGCCGCCGGCCTCGTCGTGGAGGCCTTGCCGGGCCCCACCGCCTTGATTCCAGCCCTAGTCGCCAGCGGCCTGCCTTGCGACCGCTTTGTGTTTGAGGGCTTTCTCCCTCAGAAAAAAGGCCGCCAAACGCGCATCAAAGAGTGGCTCACGGAAACGCGCACCGTGGTCTTCTACGAATCTCCGCACCGCATCGCGCGCTGCTTACGGGAACTGGAAGAACACCTCGGCGGCGAGCGCCCCGCCTGTGTGGTTCGCGAAATCAGCAAGCTGCACGAAACCTTCCACCGCGGCAGTGTGGCTGAACTCGCCGCCCACTTTGCGGCCCACGAGGCCAAAGGCGAAATCGTCGTCGTCTTGGGGGGTGCCGAATAAGGCATTTCCCCGTGACTTTTTTCCAACATTAAACGGCTATCCGGTTTGGCACCGGTACCTTTGAGTTTATGAATTTGCCTGCACATCCACAACGTTCGTTTGGCGCCTGGGAAGGCTCGCCGCAGAAGCCCTTCGTCATCGCTGGGCCCTGTTCGGCAGAGTCCTTGGAGCAAGTGCTGGAAACGGCCCGTGCGTTGAAGCAGGAAGGCCATACCCAACTTTTCCGGGCGGGCGTTTGGAAGCCTCGCACCCGCCCCGGACAGTTTGAAGGTGCCGGCTACGATGCCCTCAGCTGGTTGCAAACCATGCGCCAAGAAGTCGGCCTCCCTTTTGTCATTGAGGTAGCCAACGCCGACCACGTGGAAAAAGCCCTGGCCGTTCAGGCAGACGCCGTTTGGATTGGCGCACGCACGACGGTCAACCCCTTTTACGTGCAAGAAATTGCCGAAGCCCTCAAAGGCAGCGGCATCCCCGTTCTCGTCAAGAACCCCATACACGCCGACTTAGGCCTTTGGCTTGGAGCCTTTGAGCGCTTAGAGAAAATGGGCTTGACCGATTTGGCAGCGGTCCACCGGGGGTTCTTTTCCAGCTATTCGGCTCCTTACCGAAACGAGCCTAAATGGGAACTCAGCTTTGAACTCCGCCGTCAAGCACCGGACATCCCCATTATTTGCGATCCCAGCCACATCGCCGGTCAACGCGACCTTATTGAGCAAGTGTCTCAGGTCGCCATGGACATCCAGATGGACGGCCTCATGGTAGAGGTCCACCCCATTCCGGAAGAAGCCTTGAGCGATGCCGCTCAGCAAATCACTCCACAGCGCTTGGGCCAAATTTTGGCCACCTTAGAGGCTAACGCACCCAAGAATCTCGCCCTGCAGGAGGCTATTGACCAGGAACGTGAAAAACTGGATCAAGTGGACCAGCAAATGGTGGAACTTCTGCGCTCCCGCATGGACATCGTGCAGGCGCTTGGCGAAATGAAGGCCCAGCACGGCGCCAGTATTTTCCAAATGGACCGCTGGTTTGACCTCCTCCAAAAGCGCGGCAGCCAAGCTGAAGCTCTGCACCTCAACAAAGCGTTTGTAGAGGAACTCTTCCAGCTGGTGCACAAGTACTCCGTGGAGCACCAAATGGGCGTGTACACCGCGTCCCGCAAGCACCGCGACGAATGAAAAAGCGTTGGGCCATCGCCCCGGCTGCCGACGAGGCCACCGTGCAGGCCCTGCACGCTGAACTCGGTGCCGACTATGGAGCCTTGGCCCGGGTACTCGCGCAGCGGGGCTTGACCACCCTGGAGGCCATCAAGCGCTGGCTCCCCGGCGACCCCCTCGCCAACGTGGATCTCTACAGTATGGCGGACCTGCGCGTCGCCGCTGAACGCCTCGCTAGTGCACGGGCGCAGGGGGAACGCGTATTTCTCTTTGGGGATTACGATGTGGATGGAACTACCGCCGTATCCGTGGGCAAATTGGCTTTGGAGCGGGGCGGTTGGACCGTGTCCACCTACATCCCCGACCGCTACGCCGAAGGCTATGGCCTGTCCAAAGTGGGCATAGACCGCGCCTTGGAAGAAGAGGCTTCCGTACTCGTGGCCTTGGACTGCGGCATTAAGAGTGTGGAGCTCATCGCCTATGCACAATCGCAGGGCTTGGACGTCATCGTGGCGGACCACCACACGCCAGGTCCCGAACTCCCTCCGGCTCTGGCCGTCTTGGACCCCAAGCGGGCCGATTGCGCCTTCCCGCACAAGGAAC
>JALQUY010000134.1 GCA_023260615.1 Schleiferiaceae bacterium | reverse complement strand
GAGGACGACTTGACCCGTGGTAACCAAGGTTTCACAGGCCACTTTAGATTCCGCATCAAAGGCAATGAAATGGTCAACGAGGGCATCGGAGATTTGGTCAGCGACTTTGTCGGGGTGCCCTTCGGACACGGATTCGGACGTAAATAAATAGCTCATAGCATCAAGTTTTTGAGGCGCAAAAGGATTCAAAAATGCCAAGAGGAGACTCCGTCTTTAGCATTTTTTACCGTGGTTGCAATCGGACAAATCCTTCCACGCGAGGGCAAATGTACTAAAGGAGGTCTAACGCTTGGCGCAAGTCATGGATTAAATCTTCCGGGTCTTCAATGCCCACACTCAGACGAATCATGGCGTCCGTTAAGTGGAGGGAGTTCTTTTCGTCTTCGGGCATGTCCGCGTGCGTCATGTGGTAGGGGTGCTGTGCCAAACTTTCATTGCTGCCCAAACTGACAGCTAACTTGACCAAGTGCAGGTTGTTGAGTACCGTGAAGGCCGAGGCCTCACCGCCGAGCACATCAAAGGAGATCATAGCGCCGTGGGACGAGCTTTGTTGCTGGTGGATGCGAACCTGTTCGTCTCCTTGGCTCGCCCAACCGGGGAAATATACACGGCTAACCTTGGGATGGGATTCAAGAAAACGGACGACATGCAGGGCATTTTCCGCTTGGCGAGTCATCCGAATTTTCAGCGTCTCCAAACTCCTCGTGAGCAGCCAGCAGGTATTGGGAGAAGCCATGTTTCCCAAAAAGGTGCGCAACGTTTTGATGGCCGTAATGGATTCGGCCGTACCGGTAACCGCACCGGCAATGAGGTCCGAATGCCCCGACAAAAATTTGGTCGCCGAATAGCAGGACATATCGGCCCCAAACTCCATCGGCTTTTGCCAGATGGGCCCCAGATAGGTATTGTCTACCGCGAGACGCACTTCCGTGCCGAACTGAGCAGCCAAGGCCTTTTTCAAGGCGCCCAATGCCTTCAAATCAATGACATCATTCGTGGGATTGGCTGGAGTCTCCGCATAGATGAGCTTGATCTGAGCACCCCGAGGGTCCGCACAGAGCTCTTTCTGCAGGGCAGCTAAGTCTGTATCCGCGGTGAAATGTTCCACATGTACTCCGATGGAGGGTAAATAGTGGTGCACAAAATGGTGCGTTCCTCCATACACGGGGTTGGATATCAGCAGGCGGTCGCCAGGCTTCAAAAATGTCAAGAAAACGGTGGAGATAGCAGACATACCACTTTCAAAGACGGCGGCCCCATCGGCTTGTTCCCAAAGGGCCAATCGCTCCTCCAATATTTGAAGATTGGGGTTGTTTAAGCGGCTATAAATTAAGCCGGGTTGCTCCCCTGAATTCGGTTCCAATTTGCCGTAAGCCAAGGCAAAGAAGCGCTTTCCGGCCTCTGCATTTGGGAATACAAACGTCGAAGTCTGGTAGATCGGGCATTTGACGGCGTTTTCGCTCCATTCAGGCACATAACCATGTGTCATCATGAGCGATTCGGGCTGCATTTTTTTCACAAGAGGGAAATTCAAGGGTTGTATCCCCGAAAGGTAGCAGGGAAAATCTCAAATACCTCTAAAAAGCGCTGTGAAAATCAATCTATTCCTCTACTTTTGCCCTGCTTATCCAGAAAGACTGAGGGAAGGGCCCTATGACGTCTTGGCAACCCGTGAGCCGGGTGCTAACTCCCGCTGCTACCCGCAGACAGATGAGCGCCAGGCTGCCCACAGCCTTGTGTCTTTCTGAATAAGCGTAAAAACGCAACGAAGGACATGATTTCCATCCAAGACGCCGCCGCAGAACGCATCCTCATCCTCGATGGGGCGATGGGTTCGTTGATTCAGGGCTACCAGCTCGACGAGGCCGGCTACCGTGGCGCGCGCTTTGCCGATTGGGCCCATCCCGTGAAGGGCAACAACGACCTCTTGAATTTGACGCGTCCGGACATCATTCAGGAAATCCACGAACAGTATTTGGCCGCTGGAGCGGACATCATTGAGACCAATACGTTTAATGCCCAAACCATCTCCATGGCGGACTACCACATGGAGGAGCTGGTCTGGGAGATCAACGTGGAGGGGGCTCGCGTGGCGAAGAAAGCTGCGGCTGCGTTTAGTACGCCCGATAAGCCGCGCTACGTGGCAGGAGCGATTGGCCCGACCAACCGAACGTTGTCTTTAAGCCCCGATGTCAACCGCCCGGCTTACCGCAACATTACGTTTGATGAATTGGCGACGGCCTACCAGCAACAGGCCGAGGCTTTGTTGGAGGGTGGGGTGGACGTGCTGCTGATTGAAACGGTGTTTGATACGTTGAACGCCAAGGCGGCTTTGTATGCGGTGCAGGAAGCGTTCGAACAGCGCGGCCAAGAAGTTCCCGTCATGGTCAGCGGTACGATTACGGATGCCAGTGGCCGAACGCTCAGCGGCCAAACTACCGAAGCCTTCCTGATTTCCCTGAGCCACATGCCCTTGCTGAGCATTGGATTGAATTGTGCCCTAGGGGCCAAAGACTTGCGGCCCTACCTGCAGACCTTGGCGGCGGAAGCGCCCTTCTTGGTCAGCGCCTACCCCAACGCGGGCTTGCCCAATGCCTTCGGAGGCTACGACGAAACGCCTGAGGACATGGCCGCGGCGGTTAAGGAGTACTTAGACCTAAGCATCGTGAATATTTTGGGCGGCTGCTGTGGGACGACGCCGGCACATATTCGGGCCTTTGCGCAAGCCGCACAAGGCGTAACCCCTCGAAAACCTCAGCGCGCATGAAACTCAGTGGACTGGAGCCGTTGAAGATTTCGGCGCAAAGCAATTTTGTGAACGTGGGCGAGCGGACCAATGTGACCGGATCGCGCAAGTTTCTTCGCCTCATTAAAGAGGAGCAGTACGAAGAGGCGCTCGACATTGCCCGCGACCAAGTGGAGGGGGGTGCGCAGATTTTGGACGTGAACATGGACGAAGGCATGCTGGACGGCGTGTATGCCATGACCACTTTCTTGAATCTCATTGCTTCCGAGCCGGATATTTCGCGCATTCCCATTATGATTGATTCGTCCAAGTGGGACATCATCGTGGCGGGCCTCAAATGTGTTCAAGGCAAAGCAGTGGTGAATTCGATTTCGCTCAAAGAAGGCGAGGCCGAATTCATCGCGCACGCCAAGACCATACGTCGATTTGGTGCGGCGGTTATCGTGATGGCCTTTGACGAGGAGGGCCAGGCAGACTCCTACGAGCGCCGCATCGAAATCTGTGGCCGCGCCTACCGCATCCTCACGGAGCAAGTGGGCTTCCCGGCGGAAGACATCATTTTTGACCCCAATATTTTCCCGGTCGCCACCGGTATGGAGGAGCACCGCCGCAATGCGTTGGACTTCTTTGAAGCGACGGCTTGGATCAAGGAAAACCTGCCCGG
>JALQUY010000133.1 GCA_023260615.1 Schleiferiaceae bacterium | reverse complement strand
CAGCATGAAAACGTGGGCCTGGTTCTGGTGGGCCAGGACTGGCACAAAGGGGTCTTGGGCATCGTTGCCCAGCGCACCGTAGAAGCGTTTTACAAGCCGACCATCGTCCTGACCGAGCACGAGGGCAAGCTTTCCGGCAGCGCGCGCTCCGTAGCAGGCTTGGACCTCTACGACGCCCTGGACGAAGCATCCGAGCACCTCATCCAGTTTGGCGGACACCGCGCTGCCGCCGGCATGACCTTGCTGCCGGAAAAGCTGGAAGACTTCCGCAAAGCTTTTAACGCCGCCGTAGACCGACGCTGGCCTGCCGATCAACGCCACCCCCTGCAAGCCATTGACAGCCTGGCTCAGGTGCACGAACTCCACGAGAGCCTGGCCACCCTGCTCGAGCGCTTGGAGCCCTTTGGTATGGACAACGAAGCGCCCATTTGGGGCCTCAAAGGTGTTCAACTTCAGGACGTTCGTCGGATGTCTGAGGGCAAGCACCTCCGCGCCCAGGTCGTAGACCCCCATACCGGCGCCGAACTGCCCGTCATTGGCTTCAACTGGGGGCACGCGGACGTTTCGCAGCCCGTTGACTTGGCCGTCGTCCTCGAATGGAATTATTTCCGCAACAGCAAAACCCTCCAGGCCCGAATTTTGGACCTTCAAACCTAGCCCATGGGAAAAAATAAACTCGCCCGATTTGCCGAACTCGCCACCTTCACCCATGTGGTGCAACCCACCAAGGACGAAGTCCTAGAGGGTCTCGCCCTCGCTGGAAAGTGGAAGTCGGATTTTTTCAAGAACGACAAGCCCTTGGTGGTGGAACTGGGCTGCGGCCGCGGGGAGTATGCCGTTGCCCTCGGTCAACGCGACCCCAGCAAGAACTACCTCGGCATTGACATCAAGGGCGCTCGCATTTGGCAAGGTGCCAAGCAAGCCAAAGAGGCCGGCATGGACCACGTAGGCTTCCTGCGTACGCGCATTGAATGGGTCAAGCACTGTTTTGCCCCCGGTGAGATTGATGAAATCTGGATCACCTTTCCAGACCCGCAGATCAAGTACCAGCGCGCCAAGCACCGCATGATTGGCCCTGCCTTCTTGGAGGTCTACCGCTTTTTGCTCGCCCCTGGCGGCTCGGTGCACCTGAAGTCCGACAGCGAATTCCTACACGGCTACCTCCACGGCATCATCGAGTGGTGGGGCTTGGAGGTCCAGGAAACCTACCACGACATTTACGGCCAAATCATCGACAAGCCGGACCACGTGGTCTTTGCCTGCAAGACCTACTACGAGAAGATGTGGCTCGAGCAAGGCAAGACCATCACGTATTTGAAATTCGCTTTTCCCGCTAAGTAACATGGCCGAATCCAGCGATTTCTTCGAACGCGTCTACGCCGTCGTCCGCCAGATTCCCCGCGGACGGGTCACGTCGTACGGAGCCATCGCAAGGGCTGTAGGCGCTGCCAAAGCCTCGCGAACGGTGGGCTACGCCATGAATGCCAGCCACTTTCTTCCCGATGTGCCTGCACACCGCGTCGTGAACCGCCTAGGCCTCTTGACCGGCAAGCACCACTTTGGGGGCATGAATGCCATGCAGCAACTCCTGGAAGAGGAAGGGGTCATCGTCATCGACGACCAGGTGCAGGACTTCAAAGCCCTGTTTTGGGACCCCATGCTGGAAGGCGCCACCTTGCCTGAATAAGCCATGAACCGCGACCAGGCCATCTCCTTTTGCGAATCGCTGCCCCAGGCGGAGGCCACCTTCCCCTTTGATGAGCACACCCTTGTTTTCAAGGTCGCTTCGAAGATGTTTGCCATGCTCCCCTTGGAAAAGGAGCCTCAAATCGCCCTGAAGTTTCCCCCCGCCACCCTAGAATCCTTGCGGGAAAGCCATCCCGCAATTTTCAAAGGCGCCTACCTCAATCCCGTGCACTGGGGGGGCGTTTACCTCGACGGCTCTGCCTCTTCCTCCGAATTAAGCCTCTGGATCAAAACCAGTTATAATTTGGTAGTTGCTAAATTGCCGGTAGCACAACGCCCCCTTTACCCTCCCGTACCATGACCAAACGCCTCCTCAACTACTTCATCCAAGGCCTCCTCTACACCGCACCTATCGCCATTACGGTCTATGCTGTCTTCGCCTTGCTTCGCACCTTAGACCAAATCATTCCGGTCGAATACCCCGGCGTGGGCCTGCTGGCACTCTTGGTTCTGATCACACTCGTGGGCTTCCTGGGCGAATACGCGTTGAAGTTGCGCATTGTCAAGCTGGTGGACCGAATGCTCGAAGGACTCCCCCTGGTCAAACTCATCTACACTTCCGTGAAAGACGTCATGAAGTCCTTGACGGGCAAGAAAAAAGGCTTTCAACAGCCGGTATTGCTGCGCTTGTCGTTGAACGAGCAGGTGCGCCGAGTGGGCTTTGTCACCGACGAGGCCTTGCGCGACTTGGGTACTCCCAACGACGAACTCATTACCGTCTATGTACCGCATAGCTTGGCGATTTCGGGCCAAGTATTTGTCGTACCAAAAACCTACGTGGAACCCCTGAACGCCAAAGCGGCAGATGTCATGAAGTACATCATCGCCGGCGGGGTGACCGGCTCCTGAACGGTTTAGCGGCGCTTGAATTTGGCCCGAACATTTCCCTCCAAAAGACCGGAAATGAGGGTTAACACCATGCTAAACACCAGGGCGGACCAAAAGCCTTGAACGCTAAATCCATCTACCCAATCGCTTGCCAACATCACCACCATAGCGTTGATGGCCAAGAGGAAGAGGCCTAATGTAAAGAGGGTCAAGGGAATCGTAAAGAGTATAAGCAAGGGGCGCACCGTCACATTGAGTACCGCCAGTGCGAGCGAGACCCAGATGGCTGTCGTAAACTGTGCTAGCTCCACTCCAGGTAAGAGGTAAGCCGTAGCAAAAACACTGAGGGTGCGGATCACAAAGCGCGTTCCCCAGCCTGGGCGGCCCATTTGGATGGATGCAGTTGTTTCAGTCATGCGTGAATATTTAACAAAAGTCGCACCATATGCCCGAGATTAGCGTAAAATTTTCCCGTTTCCCATGAAAATTCCCGTTTTAAGCGTTTGCGCCAGTCTCTTGCTGAGTGCCTGTCAACTTTCCGAAACCGCCGTAGATCCCGTCCCTATGCCCTTAGATCCTCATTCCTATGCCGACCCCGCCGAGGCGGTGGTGACCCATTTGAGCCTGAACATCACGTCGGTGGATTTTGACGCCCACGTGCTGCAGGCCTTGGCCACCTTGACCTTTGACTG
This sequence comes from Schleiferiaceae bacterium, assembly GCA_023260615.1. GTDB lineage: Bacteria > Bacteroidota > Bacteroidia > Flavobacteriales > Schleiferiaceae > TMED14. The sequence continues at coordinate 290 of JALQUY010000133.1, read as the reverse complement.
CCACCAGGCGGATACGTTGCGTTTGGACACGTATGGCTTGGAGATTCAGGACGTTCGGGCCACGGGAGAAGGGTTTGGCGAAGAGGTATTGCGATTTGCAGCGGGACGTCAGGATGAAATTTTGGGGACCGAATTGCTCATCTTCCCCGACCGAACCGTGGACGGATCCTACACGGTCACCATTTGGTACAAAACCAGCCCCGACGCAAAGGCGCTGCAGTGGCTGAGTCCCGAACAAACCAACGGCAAAACCCACCCCTTCCTAGTCACGCAGAGTCAGGCCATCCTCG
>JALQUY010000132.1 GCA_023260615.1 Schleiferiaceae bacterium | reverse complement strand
TGCTTTATCGACGGGTGTTATGTGGGGCGACCTGGCCGAATGGTCAACATCCTGGAGGGCTGTAATGGCCTGCGTTTGGCCATTGTTTATGCCGCCTATGTGATTGGAATTGGCGGTTGGAATTGGCGCTCTTTACTGCAGATGTCGGTAGGCCTGGTGGTAGTCCAAATCTTCAACATCATACGCATCGGAAGCCTGATTGCTTTGCGCGATTTTGGCGGTGATATATACTTCTACTTTATCAAGTACGTATTTGGCGTGTGGATTTACGGAAGCATCATCGTTTTGTGGCTGCTAAAACCCCGAATTGACAAATGGCTGGGAGCGAAGTAATGTCCGCTAAGCGCTTTTGGGCGTTTAGCATCGGCTACTTGATGCTGAGTATGCTATTGAGCATCATTGTGGGGGAGCAAAGCCACGAGGCAGGCGTCCACAATTTGCTAGAAATCGACCCTGTTTTGAATGCCTTTTATGCCGGCCTAAAGATGCTGATGGGTGCGGCGTATTTGTGGTTTCTCCGCAACAGTTTACTTGAAATAGGCGGGATAGTGGCCTTTGCCCTTCTGGTGCGCTTTTACGCCGAAGGCACATTTACCATTGCACTCATTGGGGCGATGATGGGTAGGCGCTGGATGACGAAAACGGAGTAAGTTTGACCCCCATCGACACCCATATTGCCACAAAGTCCCCCGAGCAGCAAGCGGCTATGAATCGGATGCGCGAGTTCTTGCGCACACTTTTGCCGAATGCCGAAGAGGTCATTTCATACGGCATGCCCGCGTTCAAGCAGAAGAAAGTGCTGGTGTTTTATGAGGCCTTTTCCAAGCATTTGGGCTTCTATCCGACAGCTGGACCTATTCAGGCGTTTGAAGCGGATTTAAAGGCCTCTGGGCTTGTCTACAGCAAAGGGGCGGTGCAACTCCCATTCGCCGGGGATTGGCCCGACGAACTGCTTAAAAAAATGGTCCAATACCGTCAACAGCAGGTGGGATGAATCGGCGGATTCTGCTTTCCGTTCTATGGCTTCTGGCAGTACCCTCGGCATGGGGTCAACAGGTACTTTTCGCGGCAGGAGACTTGGGCTATGCCTGCTTCAGAATTCCCGCGATTGTAGCGTGGTCGTCAAACGAACTTTTTGCCTTTGCGGAAGGCCGATGGGAGAATTGCGCGGATTTTGGGGACGTGGATATTTTGATGCGCACAAGTACAGACGGCGGTAATAACTGGTCTGCCCCAAGAGTTGTCGCCGATAATGCCCAGCTTCAAGCTGGAAATGCGACGCCCATTGTGGACCGATTGGATCCCCGGTATCCGGAGGGTCGCCTAATTCTCTTTTACAATACGGGAACCGCGTCCGAATACGATACCCGCTTGGGCCTCGGCCGTCGTCGGGGCTTTTATACCACTAGCGTGGACCACGGAGAAACCTGGTCGGAGCCGGTGGACATTTCTTCGCAAGTGCACATGGATGTGCATTCGGCACGCCCTGAAGTGGATGCGCGCACGTGGGCCTTTGCCCCAGGGCATGGGCTGCAGCTGACTCACGGTCCTTATGCGGGACGGCTATTTGTGCCGGCCAATCACTCGCTTGGACCGCCGCAAACGGATTTTGCCGACTATCAGACCTATGGGTGCTATTCGGACGATCACGGCGCGACGTGGCAGATGTCCCCGGAGGTGAAAGTGCCCTCTTCGAATGAGTCAATGGCTGCGCAGTCGCCTGACGGTCAGATGCTTTTAACGGTCCGAATTCAAAACCAAGGCACCAAGCGCAAACTCATAGCGCGAAGTCTGGACGGCGGGCAGACCTGGGACAGCACCTGGCTCGCTACCGACTTGCCGACCCCCATGTGTCAGTCGTCCATCTGCTATATCCAAGGTCCCGAACGGGGCGCCTTCTACCAGGTGGGTCCGGCGGATACCGCAACGCGGAGCCAGCTCACCTTGTGGTCTTCGGAGCACGGCGGACAGCTTTGGCAAAAAGAAGCCGTACTCTACGAAGGTCCTGCTGCTTATTCGGACATGGTATCCCTCGGGGACATAGAACTAGGGGTGCTCTTCGAACGCGACAACTACCGCGAGGTTGTTTTTCAGCGGGTTGCCTTGCCGTAATGACCATAAAAAACCCCGCCGGACCAACCGACGGGGTTTTGCTCTCTAGCGCTCCAGCTCTCTAGCCACAGGGCGAAGCCAGAGCTCTCTGGCACTCTAGCTTATCGCGCAATGTGCAAGGTCTCGCTGCCTTTGTGCGAAGTGCTGCTCCAAACAACGAAGTACAATCCAGGCGTGAAGTTGGAGGTGTTCACGTTGGGCAGGCGCGTCTCGTTCAAATCCAAGATCCCTGCGGAGACCGTTTGGCCCAACGCATTGATAATGCGGTAGTCGGCGGAAGCGTCTTTTACCCCACGGAAGTCCATGGTCACGAAGTCGCTCGCAGGATTGGGGTAGAGGCCAATTCGGGGCACGAAGGTCTCATCGAGGCCAACCGCACTCTGCGTGAGCTCCACAGACTGGTAGATTTCTTTCGTGCTGTTGTCCTGAATCCAAACCATGACGGCGAGGTCGCTGAACTCCTCCACGGTGTGGGCCACAGCGTGGTTGACAGGAGCGGTTGCGTTGGCAGGAAGGGTGTAGCTGCCGTTAAACGTGTAGCTCATCGTGTAGTTGATGGGCGTACCCTCCGTCATGCCGTTGATGCTGGTGCCGTTTTGGTCCGGTACGAACTTCTTGAACACGTTGTGGAAAGACGTCTCGCCGTTGGACTTGACGTTGTTGGAGGTGGTGCGCTCAAAAATTCCCACGTTCAGCGTCAAGTTCTTGTTGGTCGACACGAGCGGATCGATCGTAAAGTCCATGTGCACGGTTTGGCTATCGACGTAGTAGTAGCCGCCGAGTTCTACAAAAGCGGGCACGGCTTTAAAGTCGTTTAGAATCGTTTGGGTGATTTGACCTGCGTGGCCGTTCCAGCCGCCGTCGATTTGGGCATTCGGGACCGAATTCACCCCATAGTACGTGCGCTTCGTACCGGCTTCCGTCGTGTAGTAGGGGTCGCCGCTACCGGGCCAAGACATTTGGTACTTGATGAAGTTGTAATCGCCGGCCGTCTGCTGACCCATCAAGTTTGTGAAGGTGGTATTCGCCGGAGCGCAGGGGCCACAGGTGCTGGACGTAAAGACCTCAATCAAGGGAGCCCGAACCGCTACCGCATTGACCACGACGACCTGCTTCACCACCGTATCGTTGTTGGGAACGTCGTCCGCTGATCCATTGGGGTTGCTGGTCCAGAAGGTCACATCATAGGTACCAACCGCGCTAGGCGTCCAGGCTGTGGGGTGCGTGATGGTCGCCGACGTGCCGGAAGCAATGTTCAAGCCGCTCACCGCTGCACTTACAGGAGTACCTCCGTTGATGCTGTAGTTGGCCGTGGCCGACGTCACGGCATTGGAACCGCCGTTCAAATATTCGGCCGTCATGCTGAAGGGCGCATTGCCCAAAATCAAGAAATCAGCCACCGTGACGGCATTTCCGACCAAGTTATTCGCGGGCTGAGAGCCAGGGATAAACTCGTAGTAATGGTT
>JALQUY010000131.1 GCA_023260615.1 Schleiferiaceae bacterium | reverse complement strand
ATGCGCTCTAGCAGGGGGGTTGTGACCACGGTACTCGCCACAAAGGGGTTATCGGGCATACTGCCTTGGGCTTGGTGCTGGTGCAAGACGTAGTCGACCAGGACCGAAGCCGCTTGGTTGCCGTTCAACAGCACGATGTCCTGGTGGTCGTTGCGCACGGCAATTCCTACGCGATCCGTGTCGGGATCGCAGCCGATGACCATGTCGGCGTTGAGTTCTTGGGCCTTTTCAATGGCCAGAGCCAAGGCAGCAGGCTCTTCCGGGTTGGGCGATTGCACCGTGGGGAAGTTGCCGTCTGGGTTAGCCTGGGCTTCTAAGACGTGCACATTTTTAAAGCCAAAACGCTCCAATGCGGGCGGAACCATCGTGATGGAGGTACCGTGCAGGGCGGTGAAGACGAGGTTGAGCCCAGCGTTCCCGTCCGAATTCATCGATAGGGTCTCCACCTGGGCCAAGTAGGCCTCATCCGCCGCTTCATCTAAGTAGGTCAGCAGGTTGGACTGCGCGGCCCATTGAATGTCCTCCAAGGCGACCGCGCGCACCGCAGCCAGGATTTCTTTGTCCTGCGGAGGAACCAATTGCCCGCCATCGCTCCAGTAGACCTTGTAGCCGTTGTACTCCTTGGGGTTGTGAGACGCAGTGAGCACAATGCCGGCCGTGCAGCCGTAGTCGCGCACCGTGAAGCTCAGCTGGGGCGTGGGACGCAAAGCGGGGTAGAGGAGGACGGCGATGCCGTTAGCGGTCAGTACGTGGGCGACTTCCAAGGCCAGGCTGTCGCTCTGGTTTCGAGAGTCGTAGGCAATGGCCACCTTGGGTTGGGCCACACCGCTCGCCTTTAGGTAGTTGGCCAAGCCTTGCGTAGCCAGGCCAAGGGTGTATTTGTTGATGCCGTTGGAGCCCATGCGCATGATTCCGCGCAGGCCACCCGTGCCAAATTCCAAATCCGTGTAAAACGCTTCGTTAAGGGTCGCCGCGTCATGGGCGAGCCAATCGCGGATGATGGCCTTATCGGATTCGGCAAGTGGGGCCGCAAGCCAAGCGTGGGCCTTTTGAAGGGCAATGGGATCAAACTCCATAGAGGCAAATATCGCAGGAAATGCGCCCAAATGGGCCTAAAGAATGCGTCAGAATTGCGCCATTTTCACCGCAGCCACAGCGGCTTCATCGCCTTTATTGCCCAGTTTTCCACCGCAGCGGTCCAGCGACTGTTGTTCGTGGTCGTCCGTCAAGACGCAAAAAATGACGGGCACTTTGCCGTGTGCGTTGAGTTCGGCAATGCCGTGGGTGACGCCTTGGCAAACAAAGTCAAAGTGGGCCGTTTCTCCGCGAATCACGGAACCGATGGCGATAACTGCATCAAATTCCAGGGAGGCGGCTACGACCTTGCAGCCGTGGATGAGCTCAAAGCTACCAGGAACGGCAAAGTCTTCAATGTCCGAAGGTTTTACGCCCAGCGCTTCCAGCGTATCGCGGGCACCCTGCGCGAGGGCGTCCGTGATGTGGTTGTTCCATTCGGACACCACCAGGGCAAAGCGCTTGCCTGATGCCGAAGGAATGCCGGAAAGATCAAGGAATCCGCGTTGTGCGGTCGCCATCTTACTGGTTGTTGATCTTGGCCTCGCAGTAGCCAATTAGGGCGTCTACGTCCACAGCCTCGTTAGAGGTGGGGAAGTCGGCCTTGATGCGGCTGTAGTACTTCAACGCTGCTTTGTAGTCGCCGTTGATTTCAGCGGCAGAGGCTGCTTTAGACAAAAAGAAAGGCGTCAAGAAGTTGTTCGCCTCTTCGTTGGATGCTTTGGCGTAGTATTCTTCGGCTTCTTCAGGCTGGTTGAGGTCGGCAAAGGCATCGCCAATGGCGCCCAAAGCCACACCGCTCAACACGCCGTCGTTGCTGCTGAAGTCGTCCAAGTGTGCGATGGCCTCTTCGGGCTGGCCCAAACCGAGGTAGCACAAACCGGCATAGTACTCGGCCAAATTTCCGGCCTTGGTAGAACCGTGCTCTTCAATGATGTCCAAGAAGCCCAACTGAGCGGCGTTGCCGTTCAAAGCCAGCTTCAAAGAGTCTTGTGCAAAGGCCTTCTGCGCAGGGTAGATGGCAATCTGAGCCTCCTCTTCTGCGGGACCCGCGATGAACTCGTTGTAGGCCCACACCAGGGCGAAAAGAGCGATAGCACCGCCAATGATCTGGGTCAGGCGCTGCTTGTTTGCGTTTACAAAGGATTCAACTTTTCCGAGGCTTTCGGTTACTACAGCTTCGGGGTTCTCAATCAGGTCAAATTCGTTTTTCTTCGCCATGGTGCGTGGAAATGGTATGAAATAGGCCGCCAAAGATAGCCAAAAGGATAGTTCAGCGGTACTTTTGATGCATGCAGGATGTTATTCTTACAGATCTTCGGCTCGTTCACTTCAAGAACCATGCACAGGCCGAATTTCAATTCAGCCCCAAACTCAACGCCCTCGTGGGTTCCAACGGGGCCGGAAAGACCACCATCCTCGACGCCGTGCACGTGCTCTGCATGACGCGCAGCTACTTTCACAGCACGGATTCGCACTGCATTCAGTTCGATGCGCCCTTCTTTGTGGCGGAGGGAAGCATGGCGATAGGTTCGGCCCGAACGCCCCTCTACTGCGGTCTCAAGCGCGGCGAGAAAAAGGTCTTCAAAGCCGACGACGCCGAATACCCCAAGCTCTCCGAACACCTCGGCCGCTTCCCCGTCGTCATGATTTCGCCCTACGACCGCGACCTCATCACCGAAGGCAGCGAGACCCGCCGCAAGTTTATGGACGCCGTCATCGCGCAGTCCAACAAGACCTTTTTGGACGCCCTCATCCAGTACAACCGCGCCCTCGCGCAGCGCAACGCCTTGCTCAAATACTTCGCGGCCAACCGCACCTTTGACGCCTCCATGCTGGAACTCTACGACGACCAGCTCTGCCAATGGGCCCCCATCATCCACGAAGCGCGCGCCGCCTTCGTCGCTGACTTTGAGCCCCGCCTCCAACACTACTACCGCTGGATGGCCGGCGACGGCGAATCCGTCGGCATCGCCTTCAAGTCGCCCCTGACCGAATCCTCCATGCGCGACGTCCTAGCCGACCGCCTCCCCAAGGACCGCGTCATCCAATACACCTCCGCCGGCCCCCACCGCGAGGACCTCGTCTTCACCCTGCACGGCCAACCCCTCCAACGCGTCGGCTCCCAAGGCCAGCAAAAATCCTATGTGGTGGCCCTCAAATTGGCCGTCTTCGATGCCCTCAAGGACGCCCTGCAGCTCAAGCCCATCCTGCTGTTGGACGACATCTTCGACAAGCTCGATGCCCAGCGCGTGGAGGGCCTCATTCGTCTCGTGAATGAGCACCATTTTGGCCAAATTTTCATCACCGACACCCACCCCGAACGTACCGCCCACATGGTGAAAGAAGTCAACGAGGAGGCCAAAGTCTTGGATCTGAGCCCCTCCCAGTCATGAGCCGCCGCCCCCAACTGCAATCCATCCAGGACACCCTGGGCAGCATTACCTCCGGCTACAAAAACAAGCCCGCCTACCAGCTTGCCCTCGTCACAAACGCTTGGCAAGCCACCCTCGGCGAGGC
>JALQUY010000130.1:491-3656 GCA_023260615.1 Schleiferiaceae bacterium | reverse complement strand
CTTTTACCCTTAAACCCTTAAACCCTCTGGCCCTCTAGCCAAAATGTACCCACTTTGTACCCGCTGAGTACAAAACTTGTACTTTCTTTGATCCAAACGAAACGGCTAAGGGTTTCAACTCAGGCCTCACACCAACCACAACGAGAGAAAGCCGGCACCTCCCGGCTTTTTTTTATGCGTGAATATTTGGATTGACAGCGATGCGTTTGAGGCCGGGGAAGCGGTCGAGTGTTTGAGCGAAGCGGATGTTGGTTCGGCCAAAACGAATTTCCGCAATCGCATAGAGGCATTGCTGGTAGTCGCGGTAGGAGGCATACCAGTTGTCGGGCTGAATGAGTTCTTCCATTTCGTGGAAGCCCACGGTATCGCGGAGCTGGCCAAAGGAGATCATAAGTGCCAGACGGGTGAGGTCCAAGTCGAGGGCGGCGGTCCAGTGGATGCGTTCGGAATCAAAGGCGCGGTAAAATTTAGCCAAACGAATTACAGCTTCCCCGTGCCCGAGCAAAGCCATCATGGGGAAGAGCTCCATGCCTAAGAGGTGGTGCATATAGGGTGGAACCAGGGTGTATGCTTGGACAATTTGCTCCTCGAGATCGCTAGGTAGGGCGGAACCTCGAATCCAGTGCATGAAGTAGATGGATGCGAAGTAGCGCGAATTCAAAACGGGATACCGGCTGCCGTCAAACCCTAGGGAAATGATGTAGTCCAAGTGTGGCAAGGCATCAGGATAGGAGCCATTGAACAGCGCTTGCATGCTGTGCATGCCGGAAGGGTAGAGGTCGGGGCCTGTTTGGGCAAGAAGTGCAGCCATCACATGTTTGAAATAGCCGTCCTGCAGGGTGCTGTAATCGGTGAAGAAGTGCACGGCCCACATGACAATTTCAGGGTGGGCCACTAAGGACTGAGCCTCTTCAGGGCCAGTGACGCGCGAACGAAGTACGGGGCCTAAGGTGTTGGTATAAAACATCTTAACGCCATTTGATTCTTCGTTTCGATCCCAAGCTTTGCACCTCAGCCAGGGCACCCAGTCGGCAAAAGGGGCATGACGTAGAACATCATTCAAGACGTGGAGCAAGACCCCTTGGGCAAAGCGATCCTCGTTTACGGCGTCCAAAACCAGTTGCTCGCGCTCTGCCTGGGTCCAAGTTGGCTTGAGGATGACATTGGTCCATAGGTTGTAAAAGCGGTGGCGTTCCACGTTTTCATGGAAGGCTTTGTAGCTCGGGTAGCCGAGGTAATTGGCGTAAATGTTTAAAACGCTTCCGCGGGGTTCGCCCCCCGCTGCAAGGCCAAAAAAACGGCGAATCGTATTGTAGCTCACGAGTTCACCTGTTTCTGCATAGATGGCACCTTCCAAATCCACAGCATCTGCCTTGGTGAGAATAGGGCGTCCAAATTTCTGGACGATGGCACGTTGGAGCGGTCCGTATACCATAGGAGAGTCGCGTTTGGTAAAGTTTTGGTACACACAATGTACCTCAAAAAATCGCTACATCTTTGCCGCCGGTATGGAATTTCCGCTGGAATCGTATTTCACCTCGCTTTCAGGCGCAGGATGGGCCTCTGGGGCTGAGCTTTTTAGCTTGCTGCTCTTTGCACGTGCCAACACGTTGTGGCGTTCGGAGGGCATGATACACAGCCCATTGGCGATGCTGCTAATCCGCTCGGTTGTGGCCTTAGGGTTGCGGGTGGCAGTCACATGGGCCATGGGCGGTCATCTACCCGGATGGGGTGCATGGACATTCGCACAGGCCATGACGGTGCTTTTAGGGATGTTTGGTGGCTTAGGGCTGCTCTTATTGGCGATAAGCTTGAGTACGCTGCCTTCCCGTCTGGTGTTCTTTGGTGGCACGGTGCATTTGTTCTTTGGCGGCGCGATGGGCTACTTCGTTTTAAATGAATCGCTTAACTCCACCCGGTTGGCTATTATGGCGGCTTTGGCGGTAGTGCAGGGGTATTTGCTGTATTCGGACCGAAAAACGTGGTGGGATCTCCCTAGAACACGACGTTGGATCCCCTTTGTGGTCGGCTTCATTTGGGGCACATACTATCCGCTTTTGGGGTTGGCACAGCCCGAACATGGCGTCTGGAACACTCTTCTGCTAACGGAATACGGTGTTTTTCTAACGATTGGTTTGGCCTTCTTGGCTCATTTCAAGAGCCAAATTCACGGCCTCCGCACCGCTATCCATTACCGCCAAATGAGCGAACAAGCAGTCCTCAGCATGCTTGGTCAAGGGTTTACGGCCCTGTGCATTAGTTGGGGAGGCGTGGTTCTGCACAGCATTCTGACCAATTTCAACTCCCTGATCAATGTCACTGCATTCCGTCTGCGGTTTAACGAAAAAATGGATTGGCGCTACATGGGTTTTTTCGTCGCATACGGGCTTCTCATGGTGCTCTTGGTGTACGCCGGCTAACATTTCGAGAATAGTATCGCTTGAAATTCAAATCAATTTGGTAGTTTAGAGAACCCTAATACACCAAATGAGATGACCCTCGATTCTGCTGTTCAGCGCATGGCAGAGGAATTGAAAGGCATCCATCTTTTTGAGAAACTCCCGATGCAAGCGCTTCAACACTTGGCTGTTGCGGTTCATCTGGATTTTTTTGAAGCCTTGGATGCACTTGAAGTTCCCCAGGATGCCCTGAAATGCTACTACCTCGTCACCCGCGGCGAATTCCTCATTCGGAAGGGAAGCTCAGTCGAGTCCCACTACAAAGGGCCAGCCTTTATCGGTTGGCACGAAGCTATGGCCGGCAGTCAAGCGCCTTACGAAGTCCTTTTCACGGCCGAATCTGTTCTCATGGAAATGCCCGTAGCAGAGACGCGTTACCTCTTGGCCAAATATCCCTACATCGAAGACATGATGGATGGAAAAGAGGGCTTTGTCATCGAAATCTAGGGTGTGAACCAGATGAGCTTCGCCGTATGTGAAGCTTGTATTCGCCCTTCTAGGTTACCTTTTTCTGCCCATTTCAAAGTGAAACGAATGCAACAATCGTCCCCAAACGTTTGCTCCGCTATCTGCGCCTCGCATTGGCGTAAATGCAATTCTGCCGTCCCAATCAAATCGTAGGGCACCGTCAAAGTGCCTGAAATCATAGGATGCACTTCTTTTTGGCCCGCAACCTCTAGCGCCATCTCTGATGCGCTTCGGTAGG
>JALQUY010000130.1:0-481 GCA_023260615.1 Schleiferiaceae bacterium | reverse complement strand
TAAACCTGGCACGCCCAACTTGGTGCCACCGAAGTAGCGAACGACGACCACTGCACTTTGCTCTACCTGTATGCTCTGCAAGGCATGTAGGATGGGGGTTCCGGCCGAATGTGCAGGTTCTCCCGCATCGTTGGCGCGCTCCTCGAGGGGATGTCCCATTCGGCTTGCCCAACAGAAATGCCGCGCTGTTGGATGGAGTTTCTTGAGTTCGGCGAGTTTTTGGTCGAGTTCGTCCATGCCCGAACACGGGAAGGCGTAGGCATAAAATTTGGACGCCCTATCCTTGAAGAGTGCTTCTCCGTCTTGAGCGACTTGGAGGTAGGGGGCGGGGTCCATGGGGTAAAGGTAACGGGGCGGAAGGGTTTAAGGGTAGAAGGGTTTAAGGGTAGAAGGGTTTAAGGGTAGAAGGGTCTAAGGGTAGAAGGGTTTAAGGGTAAAAGGGTGTAGCTTCTTGGGGCATGCCGCTTCCAATCAAACCAAC
>JALQUY010000012.1 GCA_023260615.1 Schleiferiaceae bacterium | reverse complement strand
CAAAAACATCGGCGGCGCAGAAGCCGGTGCCATCACCGCGGGCAAATTCTTGGAGCACTTCACCGACTACCCCTATGTGCATTTGGACATCGCGGGTCCGGCCTTCTTGGACAGCCCCTGGGGCTACTACGGCAAGGGCGGTACTGCGGTAGGAGTGCGCTTGCTGACGGACTTCTTAGCCAACGTGCGCTCATGATGCGCCTGGGCATTTCCTGCGGAGATCCCAACGGCATCGGCCTTGAGGTCGTGCTAAAGACCTTGGCGCAGGCCGAGGTTCGGGAGATGGCGCAGTTCTACCTCTTCTGCTCGCCCCAAGTACTGGCCTACCACCGCAATACGACGGAGGTGGGCGAGATTCCCTACGTGACGGTCGCTGCAGGCGATGCCGTTCCAAAAGGCAAAATCGGCCTCGTGGACCCCTGGAATCGGGAGGTCAAAGTGGAATTTGGACAGCTCAACGAAGAAGGGGGCCAAGCCGCTTTGGACAGCCTGAGCGCTGCCTGCGCAGCTGTAGAAGCGGGCCAGCTCGACGGATTGGTCACCGCCCCCCTGAGCAAAGCCAACATTCCCAGCTCGCCCGAAGCCCCTTTCACGGGCCATACCGGCTACCTCGCCCAGCGCTTCAACGCCAAGCCCTTGATGGTTATGGCCGCTGAAACAATGCGCGTCGCCTTGGTCACGGAACATATCTCCCTTCAGAACGTCGCCGGTCGCGTGACGCCCGCTTTGTTAGACGAAAAATTAGCCGCCTTCGAAGCTGCTTTGAAGTTGGACTTTGGCATTCAGCGCCCCACGATTGCCGTACTCAGCATCAACCCGCACGCAGGTGACGGCGGTGCCATGGGACATGAAGAAATTGACGTGCTGAAGCCCTGGATAGCGTCTGCTAAAGAGCGCGGCTCCCTTGTTTCTGGCCCTTTCCCCTCGGACGGTTTCTTTGGCAAAGGGGCACATTTGGGCTTTGACGGCACCTTATCCATGTACCACGACCAAGGATTGATCGCCTTCAAGATTTTGCACTTCGAGAGCGGCGTCAACAATACCTGCGGGCTGCCTTTTGTGCGCACCTCCCCGGATCATGGGGTTGGCTTAGACATCGCTGGTAAGAACCTGGCGGATGCGCAGAGCTTCCGGGCTGCCGTTTTCCAGGCTATCGACCGTGTGCGTCTTCACCGAGAACAGGCCGAATTAACCGCCCATGTCCTGCCCAAGTTTGAGCAAAAAGGCCGCCGCGACGCCTAGTGTAAATTCCATCCCTAGATATTTGCTGTTCATGGAATTGGACGTACATTTGCCGGCTCTAACGCGCACTCGGCCATGAAGAAACGCGAAACCGTACTTGGATTCTCGGGCCTTGCTTTGGGCGAGCACACGTTGGAGTATCGTTTAGACGAGACGTTCTTTGCTTCGTATCCCCTTTCCGATTTGGAAGGTGTGCGCCCTGCCACGGTGCAGGTGCTGCTGCGGAAAGCCAACAACTTAATGGAGTTGGATTTTTCGTTTGAAGGCTTGATGGACACGACCTGCGATTTTAGCGGGGACCCCTTTGAGCTTGAGCTGCGCAACGCCTTTACCGTCGTGGTCAAATTTGGCGATGCCTTTGACGACAGCGACCCGGACATTTTGGTGCTCCCTCACGGCGAGTACGAGGTGGATTTGGCCCAGTACCTCTTTGAGCTGGTCGCCCTATCCGTCCCTTACCAAAAAGTCAAACCGGAACTGAGAGAAACGATTGAAGACGACGACCTAGACGAGGACGACGAAATTTGAATTGAACTGAAAAACTCTGCATTATGGCACATCCTAAGCGTAGACAATCCAGCACCCGCCGCGACAAGCGCCGCACGCATGACAAGGCTGTTTTACCCCAGTTGGCGGTTTGCCCTACTACGGGTGAAGCTCACTTGATGCACCGCGCCTACTGGCACGAAGGCAAGATGTACTACAAAGGCAAGGTCGTTATCGACAAAACCGAAGTAGCTGAAGCCTAATCGCTTTAAGGTATTCTCATAAAAACCCGAGGCATTTTGTCCCGGGTTTTTGTTTTTTTTGACGCACTTTTGTTACCCTAACACTTGACTCATGGATATCAAGGAACTACAAAACTTCATCAAGTTCGTGACCAAATCAGGCGCTTCGGAAGTGTCTTTGGAAACGGACACCTACAAAGTAACTGTTAAGACTGCTGGCGGAGAGGCTGTACACTATGTCGCTTCTGCACCTGCTGCAGCTCCTGCATCCGCTGCAGCTCCTGCACCCGCTGCCGCAAAAGCCGCACCTGTGGAAGACGAATTCGCCAACTGCGTAGCGATCAAGTCGCCTATGATTGGCACCTTCTACATGAAGCCCAGCCCCGATAAGCCCGCTTTCAAGAGCGTAGGTGACACGGTGAAAGCCGGCGAAACCGTTTGCATCATTGAAGCCATGAAGCTCTTCAATGAGATCGAAAGTGAAGTAACCGGTAAGATTGTGAAAATCGTTGCCAACGACATGACTCCCGTAGAATACGGCCAAACGCTCTTCTTAGTCGAGCCAGCTTAATCCTAAGCTCCTCCTCATGAAAAAAATCCTCATTGCCAACCGTGGCGAAATCGCCATGCGCATCATCCGCACCTGCCGGGAGATGGGCATCAAAACGGTGGCGGTTTATTCAGAAGCTGACCGCGACAGCTTGCACGTCCGTTTTGCGGATGAGGCCGTGTGCATCGGTCCAGCTCCCTCAAAGGAGAGCTACCTGAGCATCCCCGCCATTATTTCAGCCGCGGAAATCACCAATGCTGACGGCATCCACCCAGGCTTTGGCTTCCTCTCTGAGAACGCCAAGTTCTCGCGCATTTGTGCGGAACACGGCATCAAATTCATCGGCGCCACCCCCGACCAAATCAATAAAATGGGCGACAAGGCTACGGCCAAAGAGACCATGAAGGCCGCGGGGGTTCCTTGCGTGCCAGGTTCGGACGGTTTGTTGGAATCCTATGAGCACGCGAAGAAAATTGCCAAAGAAATTGGCTACCCGGTCATGATGAAGGCTACGGCCGGAGGTGGCGGTAAGGGTATGCGCGCTATTTGGAAAGAAGAAGAGCTTGAAAAGGCTTGGGAATCTGCCCGCCAAGAAGCCGCTGCTGCCTTTGGCAACGACGGCATGTACATGGAGAAGCTCATCGAAGAGCCTCGCCACATTGAAATTCAGATCATCGGCGATCAATCCGGCAAAGCTGCACACCTCAGTGAGCGCGATTGCTCTGTTCAGCGCCGGCACCAGAAATTGACGGAAGAGACTCCCTCTCCCTTCATGACTCCTGAACTACGCCAAGCAATGGGCGAAGCAGCCGTGAAGGCGGCCGAGTACATTGCCTATGAAGGCGCTGGCACGGTGGAATTTTTGGTGGACAAACACCGCAACTTCTACTTTATGGAGATGAACACCCGAATTCAGGTGGAGCACCCCATTACCGAAGAAGTAACGGACTACGATTTGATTCGCGAGCAAATCAAGATTGCCACAGGCACAATGATTTCTGGCCGAAACCACGAGCCCAAGCAGCACGCTATCGAGTGCCGCATCAACGCGGAAGATCCCTACAACAACTTCCGTCCGAGCCCAGGCAAAATCACAGCGTTTCACGCTCCTGGAGGCCATGGTGTTCGGATCGATACGCACGTTTACGCGGGATACACCATTCCTTCGAACTACGATAGTATGATTGCCAAGCTCATTGTGACCGGCCGTACGCGTCAGCAAGCGATCGAACGCATGAAGCGCGCCCTCGACGAATTCATCATTGAAGGCATCTGTACCACTATTCCTTTCCACCGCCAACTGATGGACCACCCTGACTACGTTGCAGGGAACTACACCACCAAGTTCATGGAGGATTTCGAAATGAAGTAAATCGGGAATTTTCCCGGAAAAAAGAAAACCGGCCTCTAGGGGCCGGTTTTTTTATGCCCGACTGGGATTAACGACCCCCACGTCGTCCCCCACCCGGGCGTTGGCCATTGCCACGGCCATTACAGAAAACATACCGTCAAAACCGTGTACATCCTTTTCATTCTTCTTGGAGGTTGCCTCATGGTAAAGGTTTAATTTTGACCTCCTATGCCCCGCACCAAAGCCTCCACCCCCATCTGGCGCTATCCCGCTATTTTCTTCGGGATTTTCTACCACATTTGGTACTATGCCCTCATGCTTATCAGCATTTTGGGGCTCTTTGTCCCCCTCTTTCGCAGTTCGCGCAAGGTGGAGTCTTTTCCGCGTTTTTACCGCTTTGCACGCTTGTGGGCGGCTTGGATTTTGAACGGCATGGGATTGGTCCGAAAGGTTACCTACGCCACCCGCATCCCTTGGGACCGTCCCTACATCGTGGTCGCGAACCACTCCAGCGAAGTGGACATCATGATGTGCTACCGCATCGTCAAATCTCCCACCGTATTCATCGGCAAGGCCGAACTCGCTAAAATCCCCCTATTTGGCTTCTTCTTCCGCCGTTCCAGCATCCCTGTGGACCGAAACAGCCTTTCCAGCAAAAAGCAAGTCATGGAAAAAGCTGCTCGTCGCCTTGAGCGCGGTTCCGGCCTCTGCATTTACCCCGAAGGTGGCATCCCCAAAGATCCTTCGGTCGTTTTGGCTCCCTTTAAAAATGGCGCCTTCAAGCTCGCTATCGAAAGCGGCACGCCCATCCTGCCCATCACCTTCGCCAACAACCGCTTGCACTTCCCCGACTTCCTCCAAGGGGGCGGTCCTGGCCTTCTAAAGGCCCACGTGCACGAGCCCATCGACGTGACCGGCATGACCCTGGCCGACATGGATGCACTCAGCGACCGTGTCTATGCCGTACTTTTGGAGCAGCTAAAAGCCTTTGGCCGAAAACCATGAAGATCAGCACCGAAGACGTCCAGAAACTGGCCCACTTGTCCCGACTCCAACTCAATGACTCTGAGGCGGAAGCGATGAAGCAGGACCTGACCAAAATTTTGGACTTTGTCGCTGCCATCGAAGCCATGGACCTCGAAGGCGTCGAACCCCTGGTCTACATGACGGACCGCGAGAACGTCCTCCGCGAAGACGAGCCCGAAACCGTCATGACCCACGCCCAAGCCATGAAAAACGCCCCTGATGCGGACTCCGATTACTTCCGAGTGCCCCGGGTGGTGGAGAAGTGAGCTAGAGGGCTAGACTTGGCAAAACAACGGAAAGTCCCGGGGCGCAGCGAAGGTCCACCACACTGTCTAAGGGTAAAAGAGATTAAGCGTTTAAGCGAAAAGGCTACAGCGCGAAGCGCGTGCTCTCTAGCTACAGGGCGCAGCCCGAGCTTCCTAGCTCTCTAGCCACAGTGCGAAGCGCGTGCTCTCTAGCACTCTTTTCGTACCTTCATAGAAACTCTATAGAACTATGCTATCCACCTACATCACTCTGTCCTTTGTAGCTCTTTTGGTCATCTTCTTGCTGGCGAAAGGTATACGTATCGTTAAGCAGTCTGAATCCATGATTATTGAGCGTTTGGGCAAATACCACCGAACGCTGGAATCAGGCATTAACATCATCATTCCGGTGATTGATCAGCCACGTCAAATTTCGTGGCGTTACAGCGAAACGGGCTTCAACGGTGAGACGATTCCCATTTTCAAAATGCAGGACCGCATTGACTTGCGTGAAAACGTGTACGACTTCCCCAAGCAGAATGTGATCACAAAGGACAACGTGGTGACGGAGATTAACGCGCTCATTTACTTTCAAATTATGGACCCCATCAAGGCGGTGTATGAGATTGGAAATTTGCCGAACGCTATTGAGAAACTGACCCAAACCACCCTGCGTAACGTCGTGGGCGAATTGGATTTGGACGAGTCCCTATCCAGCCGGGACACGATCAACTCTAAACTGCGATCCATCTTGGATGATGCCACCAACAAATGGGGCGTGAAGGTCAACCGTGTCGAACTTCAGGATATCAACCCTCCTCAAGGCATCAAAGATGCCATGGAAAAGCAAATGCGCGCTGAGCGTGACCGCCGTGCCACCATTTTGGAGGCTGAAGGTGAGAAGCGCAGCCAAATCTTGACCGCAGAAGGAGAGCGCGAATCCGCCATTCAGCGCGCGGAGGGTCAGAAAACTGCCGCTGTTTTGGAGGCTGAGGGCATTGCACAAGCGCGTATTCGCATCGCCGAAGCCGAAGCAGAAGCCATTCGCCGCGTTTCGGAAGCCATTAAAGATTTCGCTGGCGATCCGGTTCAATACTTGGTGGCCCAGAAATACCTAGAAACGCTTCAAGAAATGACCTCCGGGAAAGACAACAAAACGGTCTACTTGCCCTATGAGGCCACTGGAGTCCTTTCTTCTTTGGGCGGCATTAAGGAATTGCTCAGCGGACAGAAATAAGCTTCGGGGCTCTGTCCCAAAACTTTACTGGTTCAGCGCACCAACTTATACGGGTATATTGCGACCTTTGCGGGCATTCTTAGCTCTATCTCGCCGTGAAAAACCGTCAAGCAGCCGTTGGCTTCATCTTTATCACCCTACTCCTCGATGTCATCGGATTGGGTATCATCATCCCGGTCATTCCCTCCCTCATTCAGGAACTCACCGGAGGCGATATGTCGCAAGCTGCCCAGTACGGCGGCTGGCTCATTGGCTCGTACGCCTTGGTGCAGTTTCTCTGTGCGCCCTTGGTGGGAGCTTTGAGCGATCGCTACGGCCGACGCCCCGTGTTGCTGCTCTCCCTGCTCGGATTTGGGCTGGATTACTTGGTTTTGGCGATTGCTCCTACCATCGGATGGCTCTTCGTTGCGCGCATCATCGCTGGCTTCTTTGGGGCTTCTTTCACGACGGGTGCCGCCTACATTGCGGACGTGTCAACGCCTGAAAAACGGGCCCAAAACTTCGGTCTCCTCGGCGCTGCCTTTGGCTTGGGCTTCATCATTGGACCCGTCACGGGCGGACTTCTTGGCGAAATTGGCCCCCGCGTTCCATTCTACGCAGCTGCTGGTTTGACCCTGTTGAATTGGCTCTATGGCTACTTCATCTTGCCCGAATCCCTTCCCGTCGAAAACCGCCGCCCATTCCAGTGGAAACGCGCCAACCCGATGGGTACTCTTTTGGCCCTCAAACGCTACCCGGCCGTGGCTAGTCTGATTGGCTCACTGACCTTCATTTACGTGGCCTCTCACGCCGTTCAAGGCACCTGGGCTTATTTCTCCATGGAAAAATTCCAGTGGTCGGAAGCTATGGTCGGCTACAGTTTGGGCGTGGTGGGTGTTCTGAGCGCCCTCGTGCAAGGCTTGCTGATCCGAATCGTCATCCCCAAGCTAGGCTCCTACAAGGCTTTGATCACAGGCATTTCGCTGAACCTGGTTGGACTCATCCTCTTTTCCATGGCCTCACAAGGTTGGATGCTCTTCGTCTTCTTGGTGCCCTACGCCCTGGGCGGCATCGCAGGCCCCGCGCTCCAAGGCATCCTCTCCAACCAAATTCCTGCCAACGAGCAGGGTGAACTCCAAGGCGCCCTGACCTCCATGATGTCCGCTACAGGTATTGTCGGTCCCTTGATGATGACCAGCATCTTCGCGTACTTCACGCATGCCGAGGCTGGCATTTACTTCCCAGGCGCACCTTTCATCGCTGGTGCCATCCTCATCGTGGTGGCCTTGGTGCTGATTTTACGCAAAGGAGAGTCAGGTACGCTCGGCACGCCCGCGGATTCCTCCGTATCTTAAGGCTATGCTAGACGCTTTAACGCCCGCAAATCTTTGGTTTATCGCCGGGGTGATTCTCATCATCCTCGAAATGTTTACCCCCGGGTTCTTCCTCGCCAGCCTCTCCGTTGGCACCTTTTTAGCCGCCCTCATTGCTTGGGCAGGGGGGAATGACACCTGGCAATTGGTTGGCTTCATTGCAGGCGGCGCCCTTTCCTTAGTGGCCTTGCGCCCCGTCATGAAGCGTTATTTTGAAGCCAGTGGAGCTTCTACGAATGCAGATGCCTTAGTGGGCCGAACGACCAAAGTGAGTCGCGGCGCAGCCGCCGGCGAGCGGGGGGAAGTCAAGATTGACGGAGATGTTTGGGCCGTGGAATGCGATCAAGATTTAGCCGAAGGTGACAAAGTTCAAGTCATCGCACGTCAAAGCATCATCCTTTTGGTGAACCGTCTAGAGGCCTAAAGACCTCTTGAACGCCCTAAAATTTTCGTTATCAAAAAATTAAGTTGACAGACGTGCACGAATATTGCGCAGAATAGTCGTCCTTTGCCCCTTAGAATTTATCTCCAAAACATGAAAAACGGAACCGTTAAGTTCTTTGATGCCACCAAGGGATTTGGCTTCATCAAAGATCACGCAGGAGAAGGCGACTTCTTCGTGCACATCACTGGCACCCTCGAGCCCATCGCTGATGGCGACGAGGTGGAATTTGAATTGAAAGAAGGCAAGCGCGGAATGCAAGCTGCCAACGTACGCAAAGTATAACTACTCGATTTCCAACATAAAAAAGGGCGGCCCCGCAAGGGCCGCCCTTTTGCATTTAAACGTTTAGCGCAGCGCGCACAACCCGTTAGGCGTTCTTCCCAACACGCAGGGAGAGTAGGCCTGCGAAAAGCATCAAGCCACCACCCAGAGCGACGGCTAGGATTTGGTCATTGCCCAGCACGTTCTTCATGATCCAGCCAAAGCCGAGGGCGGCTATGATTTCGGGCAGGACAATAAAGAAGTTGAAAATGCCCATGTACATGCCAATCTTGTCTTTGGGCAAAGAACCCGCAAACATCGCGTAAGGCATGGAGAGGATGGACGCCCAGGCAATGCCTACGCCCGTCATCGAAACAAAGAGCATGTTGGGGTCCTCAATCCAGCTCAAACTGAAGAGGCCGATGGCGCCTGCCGCCAAACAAAGGAAGTGCGTGAGCTGGTTGCCCAACTTCACCGCCAAGCTGCCGATGCCAAAGGCAAAGAGGAAAGTGATGAGGTTGTAGTAGGACAGGGTGAGGCCGGCGAATTCAACGCCTTGGGCGTATTCGGGGGTGTTGGGGGCCGCGTGGAAGATGTTTTCAGCTACAGCTGGGCTGTAGTAGAACCACATCAAAAAGAGGCCGGGCCAGGTAAAGAACTGCACCAGGGCCACTTGGCGCATCACTTTGGGCATGTGGCGGATGGATCCAAAAATTTCTTGGAACATATCGGAGATGGAGGCCTTCGCCTGAAGCTCTTTGAAGGCGGCCATATCTGCAGGGGGGTAGGGCTTGGTCGTGAAAACGGTGTACAACACAGCCAAAAGCAAGACGACCGCACCCGCGTAGAAGCTGTAGACCACAGACGTGGGGATGCCCGTGTAGCCGGCGGGGTCACTCACATGGAACCAGTTGCTCATCATCCAAGGCAGTGCGGAAGCCACCACAGACCCTACGCCAATCATGAAGCTCTGGAAGGTAAAGCCGCGGCTGTGTTGCTCTTCGGGGAGCATGTCCACCACAAAGGCGCGGAAGGGCTCCATGGAAATGTTGATCGAGGCATCCAAAATCCATAGCAGGCCCGCCGCCATCCACAGGGTGGAGCTTTGGGGCATGAAGAAGAGGGCCATGGAGGCCAAGAGGGCGCCTACCAGGAAGTAGGGGCGGCGGCGGCCCAGGGGGGTCCACGTTCGGTCTGACCAGTAGCCGATTACCGGCTGCACCAACAAACCTGTCATCGGCGCGGCCAACCACAACATGGGAATGCTGTCGGCATCGGCTCCAAGAGATTTGTAAATGGGGCTCATGTTGGCCATCTGCAGGGACCAGCCAAACTGAATGCCCAAAAAGCCAAAACTCATGTTCCAGATCTGCCAGAAATTCAATCTGGGCTTAGTGAAGGTGCTCATGCGAAGCGTTTGTTAGATACCTGCCCGGCTCTTGTTCCAGGTGTACAAGCGGGCAGGCTTGTGCAGTACCCCGGTCTGTTTTTCTTCCAAGGCAATGACCCAGTGGTCGTTGATGGCCTTCTTCCGGAAATTTCGCTTGTCAAAGGACGAATTCAGGATGGCCTCGTGGAGGGCTTGCATTTGGCTCAGGGTGAATTTTTCGGGGAGG
The DNA here is from genome assembly GCA_023260615.1 of Schleiferiaceae bacterium. Classification (GTDB taxonomy): domain Bacteria; phylum Bacteroidota; class Bacteroidia; order Flavobacteriales; family Schleiferiaceae; genus TMED14. The sequence continues at coordinate 11,017 of JALQUY010000012.1, read as the reverse complement.
AGCTCGTGGCCCACGCGCAATTCCGCCAGTTCGCGGCGCAATACATCGAGTGCCGCTTTTACAATGTCGCTGTGGTCAAAGGCGAGTTCCGGAATGCTGTTGACATCGTGCCAAAAAACGCGCTCTGCAAAACTGGACGCCGACGGGTTGAAGTCCTCCATCTTCACCAAAGCGTAGTAGGCAATGGTGATGACGCGCGCCTGGGGGTTGCTGCGGTTGCTTTGCAGCCAGGGCAAGTCTTTGATGTTCTTTACGCGGTCCGGATCGCCAAAAGCGCCACTTTGCTTGAGGTACACGCCGCTCAAGCTGGTCAATTCCTTTAAAACGCGCGCAGCGGCTTGATCAAGGTCTTCGTTGTCGCTCAAGTGATCGCCGGGCAGCGCAAATCGGCGAAGTTGGCCCACGTCTTTCTGCTCGATGAGCAAAACATTCAGATTTTGGCCATCAAAGCCAAAGACGACGCAGTCAACAGATACGTTTGGATTAATCATAGGGTAAAGACAAATGTAAATACTACACTTTCTTTTTTACCTATTAGTTTGCCCTAATTTTCGAGTTGGTGTAACTTTTACACTATCTTTGAAGGCTACTTAATCCACAAAAGCACGTGAAAAGCATAGCTGTACTCACTTCTGGAGGGGATGCCCCCGGCATGAACGCCGCCATTCGCGCGGTGGTCCGGGCAGGTATTTTCTATAAAAAAGAGGTGTTTGGCATCTACCGCGGCTACGACGGATTAATCGAGGGCGAGTTTGTGGCCCTCAACTCCAAAAGCGTGAAAAACATCCTCTCCCAAGGGGGTACGATGTTGAAGTCGGCGCGTTCGGCCGAATTCCGGACACCCGAAGGCCGTGCTAAAGCTGCCCAGCAGCTGAAAGACCGCGGCATCGACGGCCTCGTCGTCATCGGCGGTGATGGCACCTTTACCGGAGCGCACCTCCTGCATGAGGAACACGGCATTTCGGTCGTTGGCCTGCCTGGCACCATTGACAACGACCTCTTTGGCACGGATTACACCATTGGATACGACACTGCGACCAATACCGTCGTGGAGTGCATTGACAAGATTCGCGATACAGCCAACAGCCACAACCGAATGTTCATCGTCGAGGTCATGGGCCGCGACGCTGGATTTATCGCCTTGAGTGCGGGTGTGGCCACGGGCGCTTTGGACATCATTCTCCCCGAAAAGAATACCTCCATGGAGGACCTCTGCGGATCCATCGACCGAGGTGCCGAAAACAAAAAGACGAGCAACATCATCGTGGTCGCCGAGGGCAACCGTTTAGGCAAGCCCTTTGACCTTGCGAAAATCTTAGGGGAGCGCTACCCCGAGCTGGACATCAAAGTGACCATCCTGGGCCACATCCAGCGCGGCGGTTCCCCTAGCGCATTGGATCGCGTCAACGCCAGCCAGTTGGGCGTAGCGGCCGTGGAGTCTCTGCTCAACGGGAAAACAGACATCATGGTGGGATTAGTCAATGGTCAATTGACCCAGACCTTCCTGCAACAAGCCATCTACAACAAAGCTCCGCTGGACATGGAACTCCATCGGATTTCAAAAATTTTATCCATCTAAAAACCTCCTGCGAAACATGAAAAAGATCGCCATCAATGGATTTGGCCGCATTGGCCGCCTCACCTTCCGCAACTTGCTGAACAAGTCTGGTTTGGAAGTGGTCGCTATCAACGATTTGACCGATACCGCTACGCTGGCGCATTTGCTGAAGTACGATTCGGCCCACGGTCGCTTTAACGGCACCGTTAGCCACACGCCTAACAGCTTGATCGTCAACGGCAAGGAGATCGTAATCACGGCGGTTCGCAACCCAGCGGAATTGCCTTGGGGCGAAATGGGCATTGACATGGTCATCGAGTCTACCGGTATTTTCACCTCGCAAGAGCAACTGAAGATGCACCTCACGGCTGGCGCCAAGAAAGTAGGCTTGTCGGCTCCTGCGAAGGACGATGTGAAGACCATCGTATTGGGTGTGAACGACGAATTGTTGGGCGCGGACGATCTGACCTTCAGCAATGCTTCTTGTACGACCAACTGCTTGGCGCCCATGATGAAGGTGCTCAACGACAAATTTGGCGTGGAGAAGGGCTACATGTTGACGGTGCACGCCTACACGAACGACCAGAGCATTCAAGACGCGCCTCACAAGGATTTGCGCCGTGCTCGTGCTGCTGCCGTTTCTATGATTCCTACCACCACCGGCGCTGCAAAGGCCGTAGGCTTGGTATTGCCCGAATTGAAAGGCAAGTTGGACGGCTACGCCATGCGCGTGCCTACGTTGACGGGTTCGGCTACCGACGTGACCTTGACGCTCAACCGCGCCGTAACCAAAGAAGAGATCAACGCCGCCATGAAGGAGGCTTCTGAGACCTACTTGAAGGGCATTTTGGAGTACACCGAGGACCCCATCGTTTCTGCGGATATCGTTGGAAACCCTCACTCCTGTATTTTTGACGCTGGTATCACCTCTGCGAATGGCAATTTGGTCAAGATCATGGGCTGGTACGACAACGAAGCCGGCTACTCTGCACGTATGGCAGACATGACCGAGCGCTTTGTAAACCTTTGATCATCCCTACTACCCTATGATCATCATTGTTGAGAGCGGCTCTACGAAAGCCGATTGGATTTTGTTGGACAGCCAAGGCCACGAGGTCAACCGTTGGTCCATTATGGGCTTCAACCCCTACTTCCATTCTGCCCAAATTGTAGAGCAGGAACTGAGCGCCCACCCCGAAATTCCCGGCATTGCAGCCCACGTGTCGCAAGTCTGGTTTTACGGGGCGGGATGCTCCTCCGATGCCCTCAACGCCATCATCAAAGCGGGCTTGAGCGCTGTCTTCACGCAGGCTACTGTACATGTAGACCACGACCTCAAAGCCGCAGCCTACGCAACCTTTGACGGAGTGCCCCACGTGGCGTGCATTTTGGGCACCGGCTCTAACTCCTGCTACTTTGACGGCGAAAACATCCGCGAGGAGGTTCCCGCCCTGGCCTATGTCTTGGGCGATGAAGGTTCGGCCAGTTTCATTGGCAAGCGCCTGGTAGCCGACTACATCTACAAGCGTCTACCTGGAGACTTGCAGGCCGCCTTTACCGAGCAGTACAAGACCAGCAAGGAGGAAATCTTTGACCGCGTCTACAACAAGCCCAATGCCAACGTCTACTTGGCCTCGTTCTCGCGTTTTGCGGGCGAGCATGCCGACAGCCCCTACGTACAGGCGGTGGTGCGCGACGGTTTTGAGAAGTTTTTGGACATCCATGTCCTTTGTTTTGAGGAGGCGCGCAACGGCGCTCCTGCCAACTTTGTCGGCTCGGTAGCCAAAGCCTTTGAGAACATTCTCATCGACTGCTGCCAGCGCAAAGGCATCACCTACGGACGCACACAGGCCAAGCCCGTGAACCGCTTGGTCGACTACCACCTCAACGTGCTTCGCGTCCTGGACAAGGCCGCAACTGCATGATCCGCGGATTGCTTTTTGACTTGGACGGCGTCATTGTAGACACGGCCAAATACCATTTTGTCGCCTGGCAGCGCATGGCCGCCGCCTTGAACATTCACTTTGGCCACGAAGAAAACGAGCAGCTCAAAGGCATCTCCCGCGTGGAGTCCTTGGAGCGCATCCTCACCTGGGGCGGTTTAACCCTTGCACAAGAGGAAAAGCAGCATTGGATGGACCAAAAAAACGCCTGGTACCTAGAGTGCATCGCCCAAATGGGCCCCGAAGAAATCCTTCCCGGAGTTGCCCATTTCTTAGCCGAAGCGCGCGCCCAAGGCCTTTCCATTGCGCTCGGATCCGCCTCCAAGAACGCCGTGCCCATCCTGGAGCGCATTGGCTTGCTGGATGCCTTTGACGCCATTGTCGATGGCACCGTCGTCACCGCTTCTAAGCCCAACCCCGAAGTCTTTTTGGAGGGCGCTCGCCGCCTGGGCCTTCGCCCCGAGGAATGCTGCGTTTTTGAAGACGCAGAAGCTGGCGTAGAAGCCGCCTTGGCGGGTGGCATGCGCTGTATCGCTGTGGGCCAGCCCGACGTACTGGGCCGTGCACACCGCGTCATCCAAAGCTTTGACCAAATCCCGAATCCTACAGAGGCCGTAAACAGCCTCTAAGTCTTGAATTTTTTGCGCTAACCCTCGCATGAAACCCAACATCGACCCCCACCCCTGGAAGCTGACGGAATCCACCTGGAATCCGGAGCACCAAATCCTCTCCGAATCCCTCTTCGCTCTGGGCAACGGCCGCATGGGCCAGCGCGCCAACAACGAAGAAGGCTTCTCCGGCAAGCACTTGCAAGGCACGTACATCGCCGGCGTGTACTATCCCGACAAGACCAAAGTGGGTTGGTGGAAGAACGGCTACCCCGAGTACTTCGCCAAAGTCCTCAATGCGGTCAACTTCATCGGCATTCACGTACGCGTCAACGGCGAGGTCTTGGATTTGGCCACCGCTGCGCAGGTGAGCAGCTTTCACCGCGAGCTCGATATGCACCAAGGCCTCTTGCGCCGAACCTTCACCGCCACCCTGGCCAACGGCCTGAGCGTGCGCGTCGAAGCCGAGCGCTTCCTCAGCATCGTGGACGATGAGGTCGCTGCGATTTCCTACAAAATCACCGCCAACGAGGCCGCTACCCTGGAGGTAGCTCCCTACTTGGACTTCAACGTCGTGAATTCGGACGCCAACTGGGAAGAGACCTTCTGGGCCCAGCAAGGCCATGCCGCTACCGCTGGCCAAGGCCACGTACACGCCAAAACCAAAAAGCTAGACTTCCACGTCGCCGCCGCCATGCACTGTGCGGTGAGCGCCGAGGGTCACCCCTTGGAGGCCACCGCTTCCGGCCGTGAAGGCTATGCGGAAAGCCTATACCGCGCAGATCTGCAGGCCGGTCAATCCGTTCACGTGCTCAAATACGTCGGTGTGGTGAACAGCCTCAATGCGGCCCCCGAGGAGGTCGTCGCACGCGCCGAAGAACAAGCCCAGCACGCTGCAGCGAAAGGCTATGACGCCCTGCGCAGCGCCCATGCCAACGCCTGGATGGCCAAGTGGGAGTTAGCCGACATTCGCATTGACGGCGACGATTCGGCCCAGCAAGGCATTCGCTTTAACATCTTCCACCTGTTGCAAACATTTACAGGGGTGGATGCCCGCTTGAACATCGGCCCCAAAGGCTTCACCGGCGAGAAGTACGGCGGTTCCACCTACTGGGACACCGAAGCCTACTGCCTGCCCTTCTACATGGCCTCCACCGACCAGAGCGTCGCGAAGAACCTCTTGGTCTACCGCTACAAACAGCTCGGAAAAGCCATCGAAAACGCGGAAAAGCTCGGCTTCACCGACGGCGCAGCCCTCTACCCCATGGTGACCATGAACGGCGAGGAATGCCACAACGAATGGGAAATCACTTTTGAGGAGATCCACCGCAACGGCGCCATCGCCTACGGCATCTACAACTACATTCGCCACACCCAGGACCGCAGCTACCTCGCCGAGGGCGGCTTAGAGGTGCTCGTGGCCATTGCCCGCTTCTGGGCGCAGCGCGTCAACTGGAGCGATGCCCAGGAGAAGTTTGTCATCCTTGGCGTGACGGGGCCCAACGAATACGAGAACAACGTCAACAACAACTACTACACCAACTTCATGGCGGCGTGGTGCTTGGAATACGCGGCCGAATGCGCCCAGTGGTTGGCGACCGAACAGCCCGCCGACTACGCGGAACTCCTCGCCAAACTCCAGTTGGACAGCGACGAAATCGAGCAGTGGGAGGCCATTCGGGAAAACCTCTACTACCCCTACAGCGAGGAGCACCAGGTCTACCTCCAGCAGGACGGATTCCTCGACAAGGAGCTCATCCCTGTCAACGAACTCGACCCCGCACAGCGCCCCATCAACCAGAAATGGAGCTGGGACCGCATCCTGCGTTCGTGCTACATCAAGCAGGCCGACACCCTCCAAGGTATGTTCTTCTTTGAAGACCGCACCGACCTGGACGTACTCAAGCGCCACTTCGATTTCTACGAGCCTTTAACCGTTCACGAAAGCTCCCTGAGCCCCTGTGTGCACACGGTTTTGGCCAGCCGCCTCGGCTACAAAAAGAAGGCCTACGAGCTCTACTTGCGCACGGCCCGTTTGGACCTGGACGATTACAACCACGAAGTCTACCAAGGCCTCCACGTCACCGCGATGGGCGGCACCTGGATGTCCGTCGTCTATGGATTTGGCGGCATGAAAATCGTCGGCGAGGACCTGCACTTCCAGCCCTTCTTGCCCGAACAATGGACCGGCCTCTCCTTCCACCTGCGTTGGCGCGGCGCCCTCTTGCACGTTCACGTAGCCGAATCCGGTCTCACCGTGACCCACAAAGACGGACCCGACGTCACCTTTCACGTGGGCGGAACGGCCCACACGTTGAAGTGTTGCGAAACGTTTAACAGCTAATGACCCTTAAACCCTTTGACCCTTAAACCCTTCTACCCTTTAACCCTCATCGCTCTCCTCGCGAGCTGCGGAGGCCCTTCTTTGCCCATCGGCGATGAAGATGCCGGCCTCGGCTACCGCCCATTGCAGCTGGTGGAGGGAGAAACAAAGCTCTACGTTGAGGACTATGTGCTTTCGGAGGTGGAGTCCGTGGATTGGCCCAAAGGATTGAAGGTGAGCTACCAGAAGGATTCGGCCATCTACCGCATTACGGGGCGCATGGAGGCTCCCTTGGGCACCGTTACGTTCCACGCCGCGGACGGCGAATACAGCCTACTCCTCAAGCAGAGCATGGCCCAGCCTGTAACGTTCCGCTATGGGCCGGCGTCGGACAGCTTGCGGGTGACGCTTTTTGGGTCGTTCAACAACTGGAACCGCAGCGCCACCCCCATGCGCTACGTGGGCGATTCTACGGGTGGCAGCTACCAGGCTACGCTGAATTTGCCAGCCGGAAACTATGCCTACAAGTACTTTGTGAATGGCGAAGAACGCTTGCAACCCGGCGATGACAGCACCTTGGTTCCCAATGGCTTTGGCAGCTTTAACCACAGTTTGACGGTTGCTTTGCCGGGCCAACCTTGCCAGCCCCTTCGCGCGCTAAACGTGGGCGATGGCGGAACGGGCGAGGACTATTCTTTTGTGGTGCTCGACACGCTTCCCGAAGATCAGGAGGTCTTGGCGTTCTGGAACACCTATGCGCTGCCTGCCTCGGCGGTGGAGCGTCAGGCGGACGGTACGGTGTGGGTCTATTTGCCCAAAGATTCGGATTGGTCCGAACGCAACCACCTGCACCTCTACTCCCACAACGGCGCCCAAATCAGCAACGACGTCCTGATTCCCTTTGACGAAGACCACCTGATTGCCCACACGGGCCAACTCACCCGCAGCGACTGGGAAAATGCCACCCTCTACTTCATGATGGTGGACCGTTTTGCCAATGGCGACAGCAGCAACGACGCCCCGCTGAACCGACCCGATGTGCTTCCCTTGGCGGACTACATGGGCGGAGACGTGGCAGGCGTCACCCAGGCGGTGGAGTCGGGCTACTTTGAAGATTTTGGCTTCAACACCGTGTGGCTTTCCCCCATTGGCCGCAACCCCCAGGGCGCCTACGGGCTATGGGACAAGGGCGGGGTGATGACACGTTTTTCGGGCTACCACGGCTACTGGCCTACCTCCGCTAAGAAATTGGACCGCCGCATGGCCAGCCCCGAGCAGCTGCACCAGCTTTTGGACGTTGCCCATGGGCGCAACCTGAATGTCCTTCTCGACTATGTGGCCAACCACGTGCACCTGGATCACCCCGTATACCAACAGCACCGCGACTGGGCGACTTCGCTCTACCTCCCGGACAGCAGTTTGAACACCGAACGTTGGGACGACCACCGCTTGACCACCTGGTTTGATACGCATTTGCCCACCTTGGATTTGCGCCGCCCCGAGGTGGTGGAGCCTATGACGGATTCGGCGTTGGTGTGGATGACCGACTTCGGCATTGATGGATTCCGCCACGACGCTACCAAGCACGTTGACCTTCTCTACTGGCGCACCCTCACCAAGAAGCTGAAAAAGCAAAACCAAAGCGGACAGCGCCTCTACCAGATTGGGGAGACCTACGGTTCGGCCGACCTCATTGCGAGTTACTTGGGCAACGGGATGTTGGATGCGCAGTTCGACTTCAATTTCTACGATGCGGCGGTGCAGTACTGTGCGGATTTGGGGACGGATGCGGCCCGAATGGCCTCCGTGCTCCAAAACAGCCTCAACGTCTACGGCTACCACCATTTGATGGGCAATATTTCGGGCAACCAAGACAAGCCGCGCTTCATCTCTTTGGCAGACCGCAGCGTTTCCCCCGACGAAGACAGCAAGCTGGCAGGTTACACGCGGAACATCCAGGCGGGCGATACGGTGGGCTACCAGCGTTTGGCCCTTTTGCACGCGCTCAACCACGCCGTTCCCGGCATCCCCGTGGTCTACTACGGCGATGAGTACGGTATGGCCGGCGGCAACGACCCCGACAACCGCCGCTTCATGAAGTGGTCCAACTATACGCCTGCCGAACAAGCGCTTCGCCTGCGCACCCAAGAAATCGTCACCGCCCGCAAGAACAGCATGGCCCTCAGCTATGGCTACACGGAAGTCTTTAGCCCTAGCGCAGACGTGCTCGTCATCCACCGCCAGTACCTGTCGGAACACGTGTGGATTCTCCTGAACCGCGGCGCAAGCCCCTACGTTCACCCGCTCACTCGCGATGTGACCCGTTTGGCCGGCGACGCCCAAATTGGCATTTCCAGCGCCACTGTCGCGCCCTATTCCTTTGTCTATCTTCAACACTAAGCACTCCCAACCCATGAAAAAACTCCTCTCATTGGCTGCGGCTGCCTTGATTTTGGCCAGCTGCTCCCAGCCCGAAAAAGTGGTGGACGCCCCCCACGAGTACCACCCCGAGTGGACCAAAAACGCGAACCTCTACGAGGTCAACATCCGTCAGTACACGCCTGAAGGCACCTTTGCGGCCTTCCAAACGCACCTTCCCCGCCTCCGCGAGATGGGCGTAGACGTGCTTTGGTTTATGCCCTTCCAGCCCATTGGCGTCAAGAACCGCAAGGGCACCTTGGGTTCGTACTACTCCATTCAGGATTACCGCGGCGTGAATCCCGAATTCGGAACGGCCGAAGACCTCCACAACTTAATTAACGCCGCGCACGAGCTCGGCTTCAAAGTCATGATGGACTGGGTGCCTAACCACACCGCTTGGGACCACCCTTGGATGACCGAAAGCCCCGACTTCTACTACCACGATCCCGCCACGGGCCAAATCACCAACGGACGCGACGACCACAACAACCCCACGGACTGGACGGACGTAGCGGAATTGGACTATGAGAACCCCGCCATGATGGAGGCTCAGCGCCAAGACATGCTTTACTGGATCGACGAGTACCAGGTGGACGGCTTCCGCGTGGATATGGCAGGCGGCCAAACGCAAGACTACTGGACCGAAACCATCAACCACCTTCGCGCCCACAACCCCGAGATCTTCATGCTGGCCGAATCGGAGTACTACTACCTCCACGAAAGCCACTTTGACATGACCTACGGCTGGGAGTTCCACCACTTGCTCAACAACGTCGCAGGTAAAGGCACCGACGTAGCCACCATCGACGACTACCTCGCACGTCAAGCCAAAGACTTCCCCGCAGACGGCTACCGCCTCTACTTCATCGACAACCACGACGAGAACTCTTGGAACGGCACGGTAGAAAAGCGCATCGGCAACAATGCCCACGCCGCCTTTGTCCTCTGCGCGACGATGTCTCAGGGCATGCCCCTCATCTACAGCGGCCAAGAAGTGGGCCTCAACAAGAGCCTGCGCTTCTTTGAGCGCGACACCATTGACTGGAGCGCCCCTTCGCAAGCTGACTTCTACAGCAAGGCATTGGCCCTCAAAAAGACCCAAGGCGCATTGGCCAACGGTTCATGGGGCGGTGCCCAAACGCGTATCACCACCAACAACGCCAGTGTCTATGCGTTCTCCCGCGTGAAGGGCGATAACATCGTCACCGTATTTGTCAACTTCAGCGCCGAGGAAGTCACCATCGACTACAGCGGTGCTATCGACGAAGACTACACCAACTGGTTCACAGGCGAAGAGGCGGAACTCGAAGAGGCCGGCCAAATCACCTTGCCCGCCAACGGCTACCTCGTGCTCACGCATGGGGAGTGCTAGGGAGCTAGAGGGCTAGAGGGCTAGAGAGCTTGAAGGCTACTCGCCCGCAGTTTTGCCAAAAAAAGAGGCCGGGAATTTCCCGGCCTTTTTCGTTGTGGGGGTGCTTGGTCTGAATGGTTGAAGGTTCAGCGCGCGGCGAAGGTCTGCCGCGAGGACCAAGCGGAAAAGAGATTAAACGTTTATGGCAAAGCGCCACAGCGCGACGCACGAGCTACCCAGCGCTCTAGCTCTCTAGCTTTCTAGCGCGAGGGCGAAGCCCGAGCTCCCTAGCTTCAGATCACCCCAAGCTCCTTGCCCACCTCCGTGAAGGCCGCGATGGCGCGGTCGATGTGCTCGGGGCTGTGGGCGGCGCTGAGCTGGACGCGGATGCGGGCTTGGCCTTTTGGAACGACTGGGAAAAAGAAGCCGATGACGTAAATGCCGCGCTGCAACAGGGCGTCTGCAAAGCGTTGCGAAAGGGCGGCATCGTAGAGCATGACGGGCACGATGGCGGATTCGCCGTCTTTGAAGTCAAAGCCTGCGGCGCGCATGCCGGCTTTGAACTGCTGGACATTGGCTTCGAGCTTGTCGCGGAGTTCGGTGGTTTCGGACAAGAGGTCCAAAACGGCGATGGACGCGCCCACAATGGCGGGGGCCAACGAGTTGCTAAAGAGGTAGGGGCGTGAGCGTTGGCGGAGCATTTCGATCACTTCCTTCTTGCCGGTCGTGAAGCCGCCCATGGCGCCGCCGAGGGCTTTGCCCAGGGTGCCCGTAATGAGGTCCACACGGCCCAAAACACCGCGCAATTCTATC
>JALQUY010000129.1 GCA_023260615.1 Schleiferiaceae bacterium | reverse complement strand
GCTAAAATCATGCGCACCAAGCGTCGGCGCTGCATCATGACCCCCACGATGACAAAGGTGAACTCAATCAAAATGGAAAAGATCAATACGCGGTTCAGGAGATAGGTCCACAAATCGGGATCGATTTCCGCCACCGGGGGCAAATCGGGATAGGTCGCCTGCAAGTAGGCCCATACAAACCATGGCGTGCCGCCCGCGATGACGGCGCCCATGAGCGCTTCAAGTTTATCTCTGCGAGGTCCTGGACTCATGCTCCTATAACGCCGTGAACGGCTGCTAGCGCATGGTGCGCGGTTAAATCAAAGTGAACAGGCACCACCGAAAGGTAGTGGTGGTTCAGGGCCCAAATGTCGCTGTCGTCGCCCCCGTCCGAATCCACAAACTCGCCCCGCATCCAGTAGTAGGGCTTGCCGGTAGGATCAAGGCGTTTGTCAAAGTCCTCTTCCCAGTGGCCCATGGTCTGGCGGCAGACCTTGATGCCCGCATAGGGCTGACCCGTCGCCTTAGGGATGTTGACATTGAGGCAGACCCCATCGGGGAGCCCCTTTTCCAAAACAGAAGCTGCAATCTGCTTGATGAAGGGTTCTGCGGGGCTGAAATCTGCATCCCAGCTGTAGTCCAATAGGCTGAAGCCTATGGAAGGCACATGCTGCATGGCTCCTTCCACCGCGGCGGACATGGTGCCGCTGTAGATCACATTGACACTGGCATTGCTGCCGTGGTTGATGCCGCTTACGACCAAGTCAGGTTTGCGGTCGAGAATTTCATGAACCGCCAATTTGACACAGTCGACCGGGGTGCCGCTGCAGGCGTATTCCGTCTGGGGTCCTGCATCTTGCTGCGCGGGCAGACAGCGCAAGGTGTCGTGAATGGTAATCGCGTGGCCCATGCCGCTCTGTGGGCTGTCGGGCGCTACCACGACCACGTCGCCGAGGGTATTCATGATGCGGATGAGCGTCCGAATTCCGGGCGCCACAATGCTGTCGTCGTTGGTCACGAGGATGAGCGGTCTGGCCTGCTTTGTCATGCTTCAAAACTACATTTTGGCAGGTATGCATCAACGGCACCGAATTTGTACTTTTCCACAGCAAATCAAACAAACCTATGTTCATCGTCATCCTCCTCGTTTTTATGGGTTTGGGCTTCGCAGTCCAAGCTCGTCTAAAGAACCGATTTAAGAAATACAGCCAGGAGCTCCTGCACGGCGGCATGACCGGCGCGGAAGTAGCGCGTGCCATGTTGGACCACTACGGTCTAAGCTCCGTGAGCATCACCGCCGTCCCAGGCAAATTGACCGACCACTACAACCCCGCCAACAAAACGGTCAACCTCTCTCCGGACGTGTATGAAGGGCGTTCAGTAGCTGCGGCAGCCATCGCTGCGCACGAATGTGGCCACGCGGTCCAGCACGCTTCGGCCTATGCCTGGTTGACCATGCGCACCAAAATGGTTCCCGTTGTGAATGCATCGGGCCAAATCATGAACATCGTCTTCTTCGCCTCGCTCTTTGGAATGAGTTTGTTGGGCTTGGGCTACGACAGCATCCTCCTGTTGCTCATCGGTACCCAGGCGGTCATCGCAGGCTTTGCGGTCATCACCTTGCCCGTGGAATACGACGCTTCGCGCCGCGCCCTGGTATGGCTGAAGGGAGCGGGCATCACCAATCCCCACAACCACGGCATGGCGGAAGACGCTTTGAAGTGGGCCGCACGCACCTACCTGGTGGCTGCCGCCGCAGCGGTGACGCAGTTGCTCTACTACGTGATGCTCTACATGGGCCGTCGCGACTGATGAAACTTCGGGCCTACCGTCTCCAGGATGCCGCGGGCATTCTGAGCATCTACGGTCCCGTCGTGGCTACCTCAAGTGCCACCTTTGAATACGAGGTTCCCAGCCTCGAAGCCTTTGAAAAGCGCCTGGCGGCCATCGCCGGGCGCTTTCCTTTTTTAGTGGCCGAAGCCGCCGACGGGAGCATAGCCGGCTACGCCTACGGCACCACCCACCGCGAACGCATCGCTTACCAATGGGCTGTGGAAACCTCCGTCTATGTGCGGGAACCTGGACAGGGTTTGGGCCGGAAACTTTACGACGCCCTCCTTCCCCAACTGGCGGAACGGGGCTTCCTCTGGGCCTACGGCGTCATCACCCAACCCAACCCCGCCAGCATCGCCTTGCACGCCGCCTGTGGCTACGAGAGCTTCGCCACCTACAGCGCGGCTGGCCAGAAATTTGGGCAGTGGCACGACGTGCATTGGATGCGCAAAGCACTTAATTCGCCAACTCCTCAACAGCCCGCACCGCATTTTGCCCCGGCACAAGACCCACAGCCTTAAACATTTGGCTCGCCCCTGCTGTTTCTAAGGCATGCAATGGGTTCTCATCTCTATCGGCGTTCTGGCTATGGCTTTTTTTGGATACACGTACCAATCTTCTAAAAACTTGGAACAGCCCGAATACCGCGTCCTCGAAAAAGAAGGCGCCTTCGAGCTGCGCGAATACGTGCCTAGCCTCTGGGCGGAAGTCAACGTGTCCTCAGCGAATTACGACGCCATGCGCCAAGGCTTTCGTCCACTGGCTCGCTACATCTTTGGCGGCAATCAGAGCGGCACCTCCATGGAAATGACGGCTCCCGTTTCGCTCATCATGGAAGAAAGCACGCCCACGATGCGCTTCTTTATGTCGGCCGAAAGCCGCCGCGAAGACCTCCCCGCGCCCAACGATCCCAACGTGCACTTTGTAGAGGAACCGAGCCGAATCTTAGCCGTCTACCGCTTTGGCGGCATCCTCTCGGAATCCGGTCGCCTCGAAGCAGGCCAAAAATTAAAAACGTGGTGCGACGAACGCGGCTACCCCATCTCGGGTCCCGTGGAAGTCTATGGCTACAACTCGCCTTGGGAGGTTATTCGGCGCAATGAAGTCGCCTACCCGATCCAACGGCCCTAAGGATTAGGCCTCCGGGAAGAACTTGCCCGGATTCATGATGCCTTTAGGATCCACTAACGCCTTGATTTGACGCTGCAGGTCTAGGGCAGGCGCCGTAAAGGCCAAATCCATATAGCCCTTCTGAACCAATCCAATGCCGTGCTCCCCGCTGATGGTGCCGCCCATGGCGACTACCTCGCGGAACAGGGTTTTAATCCCCTCTTGCAAGCGGGGCCCATTCCAGTCGGCATCGGGCATGTCGCCTTTGACAATGTTGACGTGCAAGTTTCCGTCTCCGGCGTGGCCGTAGCATACGGAAGTAAAACCATACTCCGCTCCAATGCGCTTAACGGCGCTCAGTAACTGGGGCAGTTTGGCGCGGGGAACGACCGTATCCTCCTCTTTGTAGATGCTGTGGCTCTTCACGGCCTCGCCGACGCGGCGGCGCAGTTTCCAAATCGCATCGCGTTCCGCCGCGCTTTGAGCAAACAAAACCTCCAGGGCGCCCGCCTCTTCGACGACGACGGCCATGGTTTCGGCCTCCTTGAGCACCGCCTCCTCGTCAAAGCCGTCCACTTCCATCAGGAGGTGGGCTTCAATGTTCGGTCCGGTAGGAATGCTTACCCCATCCACGTACTTCAACGTCCAATCAATGGCATCGCGCTCCATAAATTCCAGGCCCGAAGGCGTCACACCCGCCTGGAAAATCTTAGCCACCGCCGCACAGGCCGCCTCCGCAGAGGCAAAAGGCGCCAACAGGGTGTAACTCACCT
>JALQUY010000128.1 GCA_023260615.1 Schleiferiaceae bacterium | reverse complement strand
GGGCTTTTAAAGGCCACTCTCCGACTTCGTCTAAGAAGAGGCATCCTCCTTGGCAATTGGTGAGCCAGGATGCAGCCGGGACCTTGGAGGACCTGGGGGGCAGGGGTTCCATAAAGGCGCCCTTGGGAGCCGCTCCATCCAGCAGTTTCCACCAGAGCCGCGCCATTTGCGTCTTTCCCGTCCCTGGAGGGCCCATGAGGAAGGTGGGATGTCTGCCGGCGGCGACGACCAAGAAAAGCCAATGCATGTCCTTGGAAAGGCGGAGATTGGGCCAGGTGGCCTCCGCACTTCTTTGCGAGATTCGGCTATCTGCGCGGAGTCCTCGCGCCAAAAAATCACAGACTTCCTGCAAGGTGGATACTCCGATGACAGCGGGATTTTCCGGCCAGCGCGCCTTCCAGTCCATGGGGACCACGAGGCCTTCACAGTGTGGAGGGAGATGTTCCGGGATAGGGTCTCCCGGAACGGCAGACACTTTACCAAACAAATCAACCGCCCCGTAAAAAGCCCAAGACGCCTGGGGCCCTTGGCGCCATTGCCCGCTGCCTAAGAGCACCGAAACCGCCAAGGCTAAATCACTTCCTGCATGGAGTTCGGATTCCGAGGGACAGAGGACCGTGATGCGCTTCCCCGGCCATTTCCATCCCGAGGGCCGAAAGGCCGCATGCAAGCGCTGAGGAATTTGGTGCCCGTCTCGGCGGCCAATCCATTGAAATTTATAGCCAGGTTCTATGCTGACTTGCAGCGGAACGGCAGCCCCTTTGGCTGACCATGTTGTGAATTCGTACACCATGGCTGCAAGTTGCACGGCAGAACGGAGGAAAGTCGTCTAGACGGCGGTACACGCGTTTAGTCCTCCCAGAAGCCCCAAGATTCGGCCAATTCGGGATTGAGAAAGAGGTAGGAAAGCCAGCGCAGGTCCTTCCCTTCATAGAGTGAAAGCCCCAGCGCATGAACGGGGTATTCAACGTCTGTCGTGACACTTTTGACCACCCAGGCGCCCTCTTGAAGCAGCAAGGCCCCCATGTCCACGTCCTCCCCGGGGATGGGTTCAAACTCCACAATGTCCCCCGCGTAGAGGTGGGTGTTGTTCTTGTCCTTCATGCCCGTCCAGGCGTCCTTGGTGGAATAGTCCACAGACGATCCGTTCCACCAAAAGCTGTCCTTGGAGTAGAAGGAGGTTTGGCCCACTATGCGCAGATAGCCCACAATTTGCGCACCTTGGCGCAAGCGAAAACGCTGTTCGTCCATAGGGTGATTAACGCGAAAGAGGGACTTCCGTTCGCGCTACTTGGGCGATTGCGGCCCAAATTTTTTCCAAGGGTACCGTTTGGCAGGCAAAATCGCCTCGCGCACAGGTGGATTGCCCAAAAATGCTACAGGGATGGCAATCGAGCCCTTCGGGTTGGAGGTCGACGTGCGGGGCAGATTGGACGGGACCAAAGCCCGCTCGTGGGGAGGTGCCGGTCCAGAGCGTTACGGAAGGAGTGCCATGGAGGGCAGCGAGGTGCTGGTTGGCGGAATCGGTCACCACCGCAGCGGCGGCCGTTTGCCAAAGCGCGCGCTCTGCGGATTGGGGGACTGTTTGGACGGGAGGGCCGGGCCAGGTGCTGCATTCGGTCGGGCTGCCCAGGAGGACGACCTCGCCCCCCGCGTCAACCCATCGGCGCGCTAGTTCGGAAGCGGTCGACAGGGGCATGCATTTGGTGCGTTGCGCGGAAAAAGGGGCCAAAAGCAGAACGGGACTGGGCGCGCGCACTGCGATTTGAACGTCAACGGGCGGCCACGAAATGGGAAAGCCCACCTCCGCAAAGAGCGCCGCATAGCTGGATTGCACGGGAGGAAGCGCCTCTAGCTCGCCACGCAGGAAGGCTGCGCGCTGGGGGCGGTACTTGTTCAAGCGGCTGACGCGAGCGCCAAATCGGCGCGCCATCCAGGTTGGAAGAGCGGTTCTCAGGTGGGCGTGCGCGTCCACCCAAACCTCCGGGTAGGTGCTTCTGAACCAGCCCCACCAAAAGAAGAACTGGGCGCCCAATCCAGCATGGCTGCCGTCAATGTCTAGGCCGACTTTTTGGATGCCGGGGTGTTCGGGCAGATGCGGCAAGAAGGCCGGACGGGTGAAGAGGGTGAGTTTGTATCCCGGGTAGGCCGCAGCGACGGCCTCCAAAACAGGCCAAAGCAAGAGCACATCGCCCAGGGCGGAAAAGCGTGCGACGGCGATGCGTTTTTCCTGCATGCCTAGGTAACGCGGTAGAGTGCGGGATTGGTATCCGGATCGTTGTAGAGCTTGTGCTGCTCGTAGGGCACATAGGCCACCGTGCCGGCTTTCACATCCTCCACCAAGGTATCAATGGCGGCTTCAAGGTGGGCGGATTGGCGGTCCAAAACCTCCAAGCGTGGGGCTACCCGCGTGGCGTGGTCGCCCCCACGTGCCACCTCTTCGGCCATGTGGTACCGCTTGAGTTGAAGAATGCAAAGGCGGTCCAGGGCCCAGCCCAAAGATTCGGTGCGCAAGGCGCTTGCACCGGAAGGCGGAGTAGGTTGGAGCTGAGATTTAAGCTGGCGATCGAGGGCTTCCACCGCATCTGTACGGGCCTGATTCAAAGCATCAATGCGGCGCTTGAGCGCAAGCACTTCGGGACCGCTGAGGTCCGGGCGACGAATCTCATCTTCCAAATGCCACTGCACCGTGTCGATCCAGGCTTTTTGGAAAAACGGACTTTCGAAGCCGTCTGCAGTTTCCGGGCACGCAGGATCCACCTCCGATTGGGCGTGGTAGGCCTCAATCGCGCGTTGGAAAGCGTGCTTGGCAGCGGCAGCCTTCATGCTCAATGGCGCTTGCGGTATTCAGCGATACCGGCGTTCAACCAGTTCAAGAACTTAGGCACATCGGGATCCCAAGCGGCGAAGCCGTTCAAAGGCGTCCAGTCTCCGTGCGGATCAATAATAACGTAGTAGGGCTGGGTATTGGTGGCATAGGTGCTGGCCTCAAAGTCGCTCCATTTCTGGCCTACGTACATGATTTTCTTGCCTGCGGGCGTGGTGTACTGTTCCGATTCAGGCAAAGCTACTTTCTCGTCGACGTAGAGGGAGACCAAAACAACCTCCTCTTTGAGGATGCGGTGAACTTCGGGGTCGACCCAAACCTGCTCCTCCATTTTGCGGCAGTTCACACAGCCGTGGCCCGTAAAGTCAATCATGATGGGCTTGTTGACCTGCTTGGCGTAGGCCTTGGCATCGTCCATGGTATTGAAGCAAGGAACGCCGTCGGGGCATTTCGTGCCGGTGTAGTTCTGTGCTTGCTCGCCACTACCTCCGCCGAGGTAGGCGCCACCCGGCGCCTCTGCGTAGTGGGCGGGGGGTGGGAAGCCGGCCACGAGGCGCACGGGGGCGCCAAAGGTTCCGGGCAAGAGGTAGAATCCTAAGATGAAGAAGGTCGCGCCAAAGAGCATGCGGGTGACGCTCAGGGATTCGACTTTGTCGTCGTGGGGCATTCGGAACGCTCCAAAGAGGTAGAGGGCAATCAAGAAGGTCAAGCCGGTCCAAATCGCCAAGAAGAGCTCACGGCTAACCCAATGGGCCTGCCACACCATGTCCGCGGTGGAGAGGAACTTCATCGCGAAGGCCAATTCCAGGAAGCCAAGCACCACTTTCACGGTGTTCATCCAGCCGCCCGATTTGGGCAACGACTGCAGCCATCCGGGGAAGGCCGCAAAGAGCATAAAGGGA
>JALQUY010000127.1 GCA_023260615.1 Schleiferiaceae bacterium | reverse complement strand
GGTTTCCACACTGCGCATGGGCCTTCCCTGAATGCCTTCCTGGGGAGCGCGTTGGCCTTTGCCCTCTTCCAGGGTGCCGGGTCGCTCGGCCGTACGACCTGCAACGTTTTCAACGCTGGGTCGACGGGTGGCGGGGCCACCGGCGATGTTCATTCGGCGCATGGAAATGTTGCTAGAAACGGGCTGGTTGGTCGTACCACCGGATGAAGGCGTTGAACCGGTCATGCCACCCCAAGGGGAATAGCCGCCATAGCCGTACCCGCCGTAGGGGCTGCCATATCCGCCATAGGGGTAGCCATACCCTCCATAGCCGTACCCACCGTAGGGATAGCCGTAGCCCATGCCCCAAGGATCCCATGAGGAATAGCCCCCATAGCCCATGTACGGATAGCTGTAGGGCATCAAATAGGGATTAAAGCCATACGGATTCATGCCGTAGGGCATCATGTACGGGCTGTTGTAGCCGTAGAAGTAGGAAGGATAGTAGGTGTAGGGACGGTAGTTCCAGCTCCGATAGCGCGGACGGTAGGAAAAATAGGGGCTGGCATAGGGACCGTTAAACGTGTAGAAAGCATCGTTGTAGCCATCGTCGTACCCGTCGTTGTAGCCATCGTCTCCATAGTATGCGTACCCGTTCGAAGGATTTGAGTAGGACCCTCCGCCATAGCTGTAGCCGCCGTGGTCGGGGTAGGGTTCCCAGCTGTAGATTCCATCGTCGTAGTCAGCCAAGCTGCGCCGGTCAACAGAGCTGCAGGACGCGAGGGTGGCTAAGGCCAAAAGGGATAAAAAGGAGTAGCGCATTACGAAGTACCTTTGTGGTTCTACTATTCCAAGGTACAAATCCCATACCATTCTCTATGGCAAAGAATCTCACAGCGCGCGACAAGGACTACAGCCGCTGGTACAATGACCTCGTCGTCCAAGCGGACTTGGCGGACAATTCAGGCGTTCGCGGTTGCATGGTGATCAAACCGCATGGCTATGCGATTTGGGAAAAGATTCAGGCTGAATTGGATTTTCGCTTCAAAGAAACCGGGCACGTAAATGCCTATTTCCCACTCTTCATTCCCAAGAGCTATTTCTCCAAAGAGGCCGCCCACGTGGACGGCTTTGCGAAGGAGTGCGCGGTGGTTACGCATTACCGTTTGAAGAACGATCCGAACGGCAACGGAATTGTAGTCGATGAGGATGCCAAGTTGGAAGAAGAACTCATTGTTCGTCCGACTTCTGAGACGATCATTTGGGACACCTACCGAAATTGGGTGCAGTCCTACCGCGACTTGCCCATCTTGGTGAACCAATGGGCCAATGTGGTTCGCTGGGAGATGCGCACGCGTCTCTTCTTGCGAACGGCAGAATTCTTGTGGCAAGAAGGCCATACGGCACATGCCACCCAAGAGGAGGCCATTGCGGAAGCGGTCCAAATGCTACACGTCTACGGCGACTTCGTGGAGGAGTTTATGGCCATTCCGGTGATTCGGGGTGTTAAATCCGCCAACGAACGCTTTGCGGGCGCTTTGGAGACCTACTGTATTGAAGCGTTGATGCAGGACGGCAAGGCCTTGCAGGCCGGCACGTCGCATTTCTTGGGCCAAAATTTTGCCAAGGCCTTTGACGTAAAGTTCCAAGACAAAGACGGCGAGGTAAAGCACGTTTGGGCGACATCTTGGGGTGTTTCTACCCGTTTGATGGGGGCTTTGATTATGACGCATTCGGACGATAACGGCTTGGTGATTCCGCCCAAATTGGCGCCCACCCAAGTGGTCATCGTTCCCATTTACCGCGGTGAAGAGGAATTAGCAGCCATCGATGTGGTGGCGAATGCTTTGGTAGCGGACTTTAAGAAGTTGGGCGTTCGGGTCAAATACGACAACCGCGACACCCAAAAGCCCGGCTGGAAATTCAACGAATACGAACTCAAAGGCGTCCCTGTACGCATCGCTATTGGTCCCAAAGACCTCGAAAAAGGCACCGCCGAGGTGGCTCGCCGCGACACCTTGACCAAGTCCTTCCTGCCCATGGAAGGCCTCGCTCAGGAAATTGCGAGCATGTTGGACACCATTCAGGTCGAACTCTTCGAGCGTGCAAAAGCCCACCGCGATAGCAACATTCACCTGGCCAACACTTGGGACGAGTTTACAGCTGCCTTGGATAAAGGAGGTTTTGTATCGGCCCATTGGGATGGAACTCCTGAAACCGAAGACCAAATCAAGGACAAGACGAAAGCGACCATTCGCTGCATCCCCTTGGACAACCCCCAAGAGGACGGCGTCTGTATTTTGACCGGCAAGCCCTCGACACAGCGCGTTTTGTTTGCACGCGCCTACTAAGCCATGACGCGCCAAAACGACATTCTACGCGTACTAGCTACCAAGTCCAGCAACAAGCAATTGGTGCACCGCCGGGCTTTGGCCGCGTTTGCGGACCTCAAGGCCCTTTTGCGCGACACCGCTTCCGAGCTCAACAGCCAGATTTGCGCCATTGACCAGTCGGTCGTGGTGGAATTTGTGGACCGAGGTGAGTACGAGGTGGAGATTCGCTTTTCGGGCGATTCGCTCATCTTTCAAGTGCACACCAATGCCTTCGCGCTCCCTGGGGATCACCCCTTGCGCCAGACCGACTATGTCAAGGCCAATGAGAACCGTGCGTACTATGGTTTGATTCATGCCTACAACTTCTTGTCGGACTCCTTTAAAATGCGCCGAATGAACGACGCCGGCATGCTTCTCAGTCGGCTCTTTGTCAACGGAGAGGGGCACTATATGGCAGAGGGTTTGGGTCGATTGGGCATTCCATTGACCGAATCGGAGTTGACCAAGGAGGTTCTTCAAAGCTGGGTGGAGCATGCTATGCTTCAAGCGATGGACATGGATTTGGTGGTTTCTCCCTTCCAGGAAATCCATGAGATTTCGGTGTTGGAGCTGGAAGGTTTGCGTGAGGAATTGCGCCAACGCACGAGCAAGCGCCTAGGGTACCGTCCGAGTGGCGGCCGATGAGTGCAGAAAGTTTCAAGAAAATTTGTGTGGGACAGCGTACTGTTATTGGAAAATTGTCTTACATTTGCACTCCCAAAACCATTGGTAACAATGGCCCGTTCGTCTAGCGGTTCAGGACATCTCCCTTTCACGGAGAAGATCACGGGTTCGAATCCCGTACGGGTCACAAGTTTGAAAAAAAGAAAAAAATTAGAATAAGCAGGTATGGCTAACCACAAATCCTCCTTGAAGCGCATCCGTCAGACGCAAAAGAAGCGTTTGCACAACCGTTTCTACCACAAGACGACTCGTAACGCCGTTCGCATCCTCCGCGCTGTGACCGACGCTGCTGAAGCTGCTACGCAACTTCCAGTGGTAAGCGCTATGTTGGACAAATTGGCGAAGCGCAACATTATTCACAAAAACAAAGCCGCTAACTTGAAGTCAAGCTTGGCGAAGCACGTAAACGGTTTGTCGTAATCGACAACTGATTTGGTCAAGAAAAGCCGCCCTCGGGCGGCTTTTTTGTTTCCATAGATTCGCTAGGGAGCTAGAAAGCACGCGCTTCGCGCTGTGGCTAGTTGGCTCGGGCTGCGCCCTGTGGCTAGAGAGCTCGGGCTGCGCCCTGTGGCTAGAGAGCTCGGGCTTCGCCCTGAAGCCTGAGGGCACGCGCTTCGCTCTGTAGCTTTTCGCTTAAACGATTAATCTCTTTTACCCTTAAACTGCGTGGTGGACCTTCGCCGCGCGCCGGGACTTTACGTTGTTTTGCCAAGCCCCCA
>JALQUY010000126.1 GCA_023260615.1 Schleiferiaceae bacterium | reverse complement strand
TCAAAGGCGTCAGAAACGCCATCGCCGTCGCTGTCTTTCTGAACTTTTGCCAAGTCATTTTGGAGGGTTCCAACTTGCTCTTCGAGTTCTTTGATGTTTCCGCAGGATGCCAACGCCAAGGCGGCTATTCCCAAAAACGCGTATTTCATGGATGTTTTTTTTCAGTTGTTTGTATGCAAATGTACCAAATTTTCATCGCCACAACGGGTGAGCAGCTCTTGGACGCTCAGATTTTCAATGGGATGCATCCAATCGGCCCAAAATTCCACCAAAGGCTGGAGTACAAAGCGCCGAAGGTGCATTCGGGGATGTGGAACTGTCAGTAAATCAGACTGGTATTCGCCCCCACTCCAGAGAATCACGTCCATGTCAATACGTCGGTTTTCATACGTATTTGCGGCAGGATTTCGGACTCGACCCATGCGTTTCTCGGTCTCCAAAGCAAAGCGCATGAGCGCATCGAGCGGACCCTCCCAACAAACCTCCACCACTTGGTTGACAAAGTCAGGACCCTCAAAGCCCCATGCGGCGGTCCGCCACAGCGAACCTTCCTTTAACACGGCCGTTTCTTCAGCCAAGGAGTTCCGTGCCTCGGCCAAAGCCTTTACCGCATCTTCTGCATTGCTTCCGAGTAGCAAAAGGGCCCGGTTTTGGCATTGTTCCCCAGGAATTCGATTACTTTGATCCATACTTGACGGCAAATCTCCGATGAAAATATTCTTCTCCAGCTTTTTTGGTGTGCTCGCGGCATTCCTATTTCTGATTTTGGTGGTCGTAGGACTTGCCAGTATTCCCTCCGAAGAGGTCCACATTGAATCGAACACCACCTTGGTTTTGCAGCTCGACGGCCTGATCCAAGACCGCCCGACGTCCTCCATGGCCTTCTTGGACGAACTCCTCGATCAACCCCTCACCCTCTCGCTCACGGAAACCCTGTTGGCCTTGGATGCTGCCGCGGAAGACGAGCGCATAGAGGCTGTCCGCATCGAAATGGGACTCATGGACATGGGCTACGCCAGCATTCAGGAACTGCGTTCGGCCATCCACCGCCTCGAAGCCCAGGGCAAACCGGTCCACGTCTACGCCAAAGTCTACACCCAGAAGATGCTCTACTTGGCGCGGGCAGGCTCCCACCTGTACATCGCTCCAAGCGGCATCGTGGAGTTCTCTGGCCTCAGCGCTTCACCCCTCTACTTCAAAGGCGCCTTGGACAAGCTCGGGGTTAAAGCCCACTTGATCCGCGGTTCGGACAATATCTACAAAAGTGCCGGCGAGCCCTTCATTGCGGACGAGATGTCCGAAGCGAATCGCCGCCAAATTCAAGAACGCCTTCAGTCCATCTACGCGGGCATTTTAGCGGATCTTCACAGCGACAACCTGGACACGGCTGCCTTGGATGCCCGAATAGAAACCAACCCCCTCTTCTCCGCCGAAGAGGCTCTCGCCCAAGGGCTAGTCGATGAGATCAGCTACGGATGGCCTGCGGACGAATCGGAGGACTGGATGGACCTTGCCGACTACTACAGCGCCCTCGAAGAGCCCTCCGGCAAGCAAAAAATCGCCGTTATCGTAGCGGAAGGCGACGTGCAGGACGGCAGTGGAAGTGATGGCGTTATTACCGATGGCAGCCTGGTAGCCGCTTTGGACAAAGTGCGTGACCAAAAGCGCATCGGAGCCGTTGTCCTGCGCATCAATTCTCCCGGGGGATCCGCATTGGCGTCCGACATGATTTGGACCGCTGTGGCCGAACTGGCTACCGAAAAGCCCGTCATCGTCTCCATGGGCGATGTCGCAGCCTCCGGCGGCTATTACATCGCCGCACCGGGCCAAGAAATCTATGCCAACCCCGCTACCATCACCGGATCCATTGGGGTGTTCGGATTGCTATTCAGTGCCGAGGACCTCATGCACACCACATTGGGCATTAAGAGCCAGCCCGTGGGCACCCACCCACTGGCCTCCGCCTTGCAACTAGACCAAGCGCCGAGTCCTGCCATGCTGGCCGTCCTTCAGCAGAATGTGGACCGCACCTACAGCCGCTTCAAGGACATCGTCGCTGCTGGACGCCAATTGGAGCGCTTGCAGGTCGATAGCATTGCACGCGGCCATGTGTACACGGGTTCCGACGCCCTCAAGCTGGGCCTCGTAGACCAAGAAGGCGGCTTCCTAGATGCCTTGAAGCGCGCCCATGAATTGGCCGGCTACAGCGAACCCGCCCGCATCGTCTTCTACCCCGATGATTTGGATCCGCTCGAAGAAGCATTGGCCGCTCTTGGGGCCAAAACCCAAAGCGCCTGGCAGTCCTGGACTTGGGGCTCATCTGCCCAATGGCTCCAAAAAATCCAGTCCGAATGGAACGCCCTCCATACTTACCAAGGCGTCCAAATGCGTGCCCAATCCCTCAACCTCTAACCTGGCATGGACCTCAGCCTCTCCCCCAAAAAGCAGCACGATGCCCTTTGGCTCTACATGCTGCTTGCCGGCCTCTTTACCGCCGCCCTCGTCGTCTGCAACTTAATAGCCAACAAATTCATATCCATTGACCTAGGGTTTCACACCTTCGTCATTTCCGCAGGCGTTCTCCCCTACCCGCTCACGTTTTTAGTCACCGATTTACTGTCCGAATTCTACGGCAAGCGCCGCGCCAACATCGTCGTCCTGAGCGGCTTTGCCATTCTCCTCTTCGTCCTTGGCGTCCTCTGGCTCGGTGCTCAGTTTACCGCCATCGAGGGTTCACCCGTTAGCGATGCCGCCTACAGCCAAGTCTTTGGCAATTCTCAGCGCGTCATTCTCGCCTCCATGGCCGCCTATCTCGTGGCTCAGTTGGTAGACGTTCGGCTCTTTCACTTCTGGAAGGATCTGACCAAGGGCAAGCACCTCTGGGTCCGAAACAACTTTTCCACCATGCTCTCCCAATTCGTGGACACCGTCCTCGTGGTGGGCATCATCTTCTACGACCGCGAATCTCTAGGAACCATCACGTCCATGGTTCTCGACGGCTGGCTTTTCAAAGTGCTTTGTGCCGCCCTGGACACCCCGTTGATGTATGCCGGCGTTTGGGCTTTCAAGCGCTACTTCGGGAAGGGGGAGCTGGAGGGCTAAGGAGCGCCTTCGGCGCGCTTGAGGGCTAGAGGGCTAGAGGGCTAGGCAAATCAACGAAAAGTCCCGGCGCGCAGCGAAGGTCTACCACGAAGTTTAAGGGTAAAAGAGATTAAACGTTTAAGGGCAAAGCCAAAGCTCATTAATGCCCTGAGATCTTCCTACCTTTTCGGTAGAAACTCAACCAAAATGCTACACTACTGGCTTTTCCGCTCGAAAGCTCTTTTGTTCTTGTGGGGACTATGTATGTTGTCTTCATGCGCGGTATTGCCACCAAAGAATGAAGGCAGCAATTATTGCGCTTCATTGACCTATTTTCTGGAACAAGATGCGCGTTTAGCTATTTTGGATAGGGCTGATTCTGATACGGTGTACGGCTACAATCCTTCCTATGCATGGTTGGCAGATTGTGTTAAAGACCACCCAAAATTTCGACTGGTTTGGCATAAAAGGCAACTTCCTAAACAAGGAGGAAACATATATCGGCTTGAGTTTTCCGAACTCAACGTTAACTCCAAGGGTGACGGAGTTGCTTTGACGTTCATTCGCCTCGGCGAAGGCCCGAGTTATGAGGTGATTGTAGTGATGGAGGCCCAAGGACCTTTAATTCTGAACGTACGAGAATTCACATCTGACAAGCGTTAGTTCTAGGGCTAGGAGGTAATCCTATCAACGGAAAGTCCCGGCGCGCGGCGAAGGTCCACCACTAAGTTGAAGGGTAAAAGGGGT
>JALQUY010000125.1:3601-3829 GCA_023260615.1 Schleiferiaceae bacterium | reverse complement strand
AGAGCAGCGCTGGACGGAAGAGCCGGCGGTGGCGCCTGAGCTGCTGGGTAGTTTACGAGGCTTGGTACAGCATTCGGCCCATCCCATCAGCCGCTCCCTTCACAGCCATTGGAAGTTTGTCCAGGCCGAAGTGGTCGTCGATGTCGAGGAACGCATTGGGGCCGGACTTCAGGGTCGATGCAGCGCAGGCATCTTGCGCATTGGCAGCCCTGCATACTTGGGACTCAC
>JALQUY010000125.1:0-3591 GCA_023260615.1 Schleiferiaceae bacterium | reverse complement strand
GGCCATTTGGGCGGATGGCTCATACCCGAACAAGTATACCGCGAGGGATTGAGCGAAGGGCTTGACCAATTACGCCCGGACCCCATTGCGCTACTGACGGGCGATGGCGACCAAGAGCGTTCGCGCCTAGAGAAGATTTTGCCCGCTTCGACGGAAATGCGCTTTCGACAAAGCCCCAAAGACAAGCTGAACTTTGTACTCGACTGGCAGAAGAACGGCAAGCATGTGGCTATGGTAGGAGATGGTTTGAACGATGCGGGGGCGCTAGCGGCTAGCGACGTCGGCATTTCCATCGCGGAAGATGCCATGCACTTCGCACCGGCCTGTGACATCCTTCTGAAGGGGCGGGAGCTACCCCATTTGGCCCGGTACCCAAAGATGGCCAAAGCCGCATTGCGCGTGGTAAAAATCAACATTGCCGTGAGCCTAGGCTACAACCTCATCGGACTGACGTTTGCCGTGCAAGGCTTGCTCACGCCTGAGGTTTCTGCCCTGCTCATGCCCATCTCCTCGCTGAGTGTGGTGGGCCTTTCCGCTCTCTTGACTCAACGGGCGAGCCGAAAAATTTTCAAAAGCTGACAATTGTCATAGGGGGCCTATGAGGGGGATGGGACTTTTGTTCCTGTGAACCCTATTTCTACCCTATGAGTGCTTTCTACCTCATGATTCCGGTCAGCTTGGTGCTGGCAGTGCTCTTCCTGCTGGGCTTCTTGCGGTCGGTGGACCGCGGCCAGTACGACGACACCACCTCACCCGCCATCCGCATGCTGGACGATGGCACCACGGACTCTTCAACCCCTTCTACCCCATGAAGCAAGAACTCGAACACTTCTCGTACGACAACCGCATCGTCAGCTACTTCCTCAAGGCGACGATCCTGTGGAGCTTGATCGCTCTGCTGGTGGGCTTGACCATTGCCTTGCAATTGGTTTGGCCCGCGTTGAACGCCAATACCTCGTGGTTGACCTTTGGCCGATTGCGCGCCCTGCACACCAATGGCGCCATCTTCGCCTTTGCCGGCAACGCCATCTTCATGGGGGTCTATTACTCCATGCAGCGGCTTTTAAAGACCCGAATGGCCAGCGACCTCCTCAGCAAAATCCACTTCTGGGGCTGGCAGCTCATCATCGTCTTGGCCGTCATCACCCTTCCACTCGGCATCACGAGCACGAAGGAATATGCCGAACTCGAATGGCCCATCGACATCCTCATCACCTTGGTGTGGGTCGTTTTTGGGGTGAATATGATTTGGACCATCCTCAAACGCCGTGAGCGCCACTTGTACGTCGCGATTTGGTTCTACATCGCCACGTTTGTGACCGTGGCCGTCTTGCACATCTTCAACAACTTGGAGCTGCCCGTATCCTGGACCAAGTCCTATTCGGTCTACGCCGGGGTTCAAGATGCCTTGGTTCAGTGGTGGTACGGCCACAACGCCGTCGCCTTCTTCTTGACGACGCCGTTCTTGGGCTTGATGTACTACTTCCTTCCAAAGGCAGCGGAGCGTCCCGTGTATTCCTACCGCCTATCTATCGTGCACTTCTGGGCCCTCATCTTTATTTACATCTGGGCAGGCCCTCACCACTTGCTCTACTCTGCCCTTCCCGATTGGGCGCAAAACCTGGGCACCGTCTTCTCCATCATGCTCATCGCGCCTTCTTGGGGCGGTATGATCAACGGCCTCTTGACCCTTCGGGGGGCTTGGGACCGCGTGCGCGACTCTGCCGTCTTGAAGTTCTTTGTCGTCGGGGTATCCGCCTATGGCATGGCCACCTTTGAAGGCCCCATGCTCTCCACCAAGTGGTTGAACAGCATTGCGCACTTTACGGATTGGATTCCTGCACACGTGCACGTAGGCACCTTGGGCTGGAACGGATTCATGGCCTTTGGCGTCGTCTACTGGCTTCTGCCCAAACTTTGGAAAAACGGCCGCTACAGCGAGAAATTGGCCAACTGGCACTTCTGGCTGGGTACCACCGGCTTGCTCTTCTGGGTCATCCCTATGTACGTGGCGGGCTTCACCCAAAGCTTGATGTGGAAGGACATGGCCAATGGCATGTTGGTGAATCCCAACTTCTTGGACACCGTTACCAAAATCATCCCCATGTACCTCACGCGCGCCTTGGGGGGCACCCTCTACATCACCGGTATTGTGGTCATGATTGTCAACGTCTGGAAGACGGTCGTCAAAGGAGATCTCATCGCCGACGAAGAGGCCTCTGCGCCTGCCTTGGAAGCCCACAAAAAGCACAGCGGCGAACATTGGCACCGCTGGATCGAGCGCAAGCCCGTTCAAATGGTCATCTGGAGCACCGTGGTCATCCTGATCGGAGGCGTCATCGAGATTGTCCCCACGCTAATGGTCGACAGCAATGTGCCCACCATTTCTACCGTCAAGCCCTATACTCCGCTGGAACTGGAAGGTCGAGACCTCTACATGCGCGAAGCGTGTAACGCCTGCCACACGCAGATGATTCGGCCCTTTGACAACGAAGTATTGCGCTACGACCCCACGCACAAGCAGTACTCCCTGCCCGGTGAATACGTCTACGAGCACCCCCACCTCTGGGGTTCTAAACGCACCGGACCTGACTTGTGGCGCGTAGGAGCCAAGGGCTACAGCAACAGTTGGCACTACAACCACATGTGGCAGCCGACCAGCATGTCTCCGGGCTCCATCATGCCGCGCTACGTTTGGATGTTTACCACCCACGATGCGGAAGGGAACCTGCTGAACGACGGTTCTTTGGACACCAGCCTCACCCAGACCAAAATGGAGACCCTCGCGAAGCTAGGCGTCCCCTATACCCCCGAGGAGATTGCCGATGCGCATCGCGCCCGCCGCGCTCAAGCCCAGGCTATTGCCGCCGACCTCAACAGCGACCCACGCATCACCGTGAATGCCAATGAGGAGATTGTAGCCTTGATTGCCTACCTGCAACGCTTGGGAACGGATGTGCACAAAGCCTCTGAAGAAGAATTAAACGCCTTGAAATAACATGAGCCGCTTACTCACCTTTTTTAAGCATGTCGATGGCTGGTCCATGTACCCCATCGTTGCCCTGGGCATGTTCCTCGCCTTTTTCGCGATGGTAACCCTTTGGGCCCTCTACACGCGCAACGCGGACATGGACCGCTACGCTAAACTTCCATTAGACGCCGACGATCAAACCCCCACGCTATGAGCTTTGTAGAATTCTTCCTATCCCTTGGAAAGCCTATGAATGTCCTGGGACTCATTACCCTCTTCATGGGCCTCTTGACCGCTTGGTCCGTCCTTCGCACCTTGAACATCTTGCGTGAAAAACTTGGCTTGGTAAAGCCCAAAACAGAGTCTCGTTGGGCGCCCAAACGCGTGAACAAAGCCCTCTGGGATGACGTGGATGTGGCTCACGAAGGCGATGTGCTCTTAGACCACGACTATGACGGCATTCACGAGCTGGACAACAACCTGCCTCCATGGTGGGTCTGGGGATTTTACCTGACTATTTTTTGGGGCGTTTTGTACTTGGGCTACTACCACATGGTCCCTTCCTCTGTGGACCAAGCCGGTGAATTCGCGGCCCAAATGGAACAACTTGAGGCCGATCG
>JALQUY010000124.1:1955-3929 GCA_023260615.1 Schleiferiaceae bacterium | reverse complement strand
CCGATCCGAACCCAAAAGAAGCAAAAAGCCCGCTGAGAAGCGGGCTTTTTTGTTTAGCCCTCTAGCCCTCTAGCCCTCTAGCCCTCTAGCCCTAGGCAATCCCATGCCCCCGGCTGGCCTGCAGGACGGCGTACCAATCTTCTAAGGGGAAGTCAAAATCCAGGGCCTGCACGGCGGCTTCTAGGCGTTCCAGCTTACCGGAACCCACGACCACTGTTGGGTTGGAGGGCAGTTTGCGGGTCCACGCGTAGGCGAGAGTGTCTATGGGCAGGTTGTGAACCTCGGAAAGCTGTTTGAAGAGGTCCGCTACGGCGTGGTCGCGTTCGGACTTTGGGGCAAAAAGTCGTCCGCCACCCAGCGGGGACCAGGCCATGGGGGCGTAATCGTGCAAAAGGGCGTGGTCTTGGCCGCCGTCAAAGAGGTAGTCGACGTGAAGGGGCGAAATCTGTACTTGGTTCGTGACCAAGGGCTGCTCGCAAGCGCTTTGGAGGGCGTCAAACTGACCGGGGGTGAAGTTGGACACGCCAAAATCGAGCACTTTGCCGGAAGCCTGCAAGTCGGAAAAGGCACGGGCCACCTCTTCGGGTTGAAGCAGGGGAGAGGGGCGGTGCAGGAGGAGGACATCCAATTTTTCGGCCCCTAGGCGCTGTAGGCTGTTCTCCACGCTTTGGATGATGTGGTCGTAGCTGTAGTCGTAGTGTTTGATACGGCGTTCGGGCACGGAAGCGGTGAGCAGTTTGATACCACATTTGCTGACGAGTTGCACCTTTTGACGGACCGAAGGCGCCAACACGCCAAATCCCTGCCCAAATGCGGCTTCACAGCGGTAATCCCCGTAGATGTCGGCATGGTCTAGGGTGTAAATCCCCAGGTCCAAGGAGGCCTCCACGAGGGAGGCGATGTCTTGGGGGCTGAGGTTCCAGTCCATCAAACGCCAGTAGCCGTGAGAAATAGGGGAAAAGGGCTTCATAGGGGGATGCGAATAAAAGTGAGTCCGCGCAGAAGGGCGGTTTTTAGCGAAGGTTTTGCACGGCGGTAGGCCAAACGAGCAGGGGCCCAGCGGCGGGCTTTATGGTGGGTTCGGCCCACTTGGCGCCAAATTTCGGCTTCCGCCTCTTGGCGTTCGGACGCTTGAATCCAGCCACGCGATACAAATTCATCCAGGCGACCCAGTACTTTCCCGGCGTGCGCCTCGACGTCCTTGGTTAAGCCCACATTGGTCCGGTAGCGGGTCCAAGGCGTGGTGGACCATTGCTGGGGTCGGTGCCCCGCTTGCCAGAGGCGCATCCAGAGGTCGATGTCCTCAACGAGATCGCGGGATTCGCTCCAGCCGCCCACCTCTTCCAGGACGGAGCGACGAATTAAG
The DNA here is from genome assembly GCA_023260615.1 of Schleiferiaceae bacterium. Taxonomy (GTDB): domain Bacteria; phylum Bacteroidota; class Bacteroidia; order Flavobacteriales; family Schleiferiaceae; genus TMED14. Next base: position 2,563 of record JALQUY010000124.1, on the reverse strand, counting down.
CTGCCCGAAGGGGACAAGGGAAGGCGTTTGGTCACCAAGTCGGTGGCCTGAAGAAGTCGATCGGTCTGACGAAGCCGCTTGCGCTGCCCGTCCCACTCCGTGTAGGGATGCCAGAGCCAAGTGGACTCCGCCGAAACCTGAGCCAGGGCGTGCGCCAAAGCGGAATGCCAGCCAGTCTCCAGTACGTCGTCGGCGTCCAGAAAGAGAATCCATTCGGTTTGGGCCGCGCGCCAGCCCGTGTTGCGTGTGGCGCCCAGGCCTTGGTTGGCGCTGTGGTGGAGGACCGTTCGGTGGGAAGCATCTTCGGACTGCCAAGCCTCCAGTAAGGTCGCGGTGCTATCGGTAGAGGCGTCGTCGACGGCAATGGCTGAAATGCCCTGGGGCAGACAGGCCAGCGTTTCGGGAAGGAAAGCAGCCGCCTGAAAGCAGGGTAGGACCACGGTAAAGGCAGACCCCGTACTCATGTGGCGCGGGGCATAAAGTGGCGGGGGAAGAAGCGGTGCAACACGCGTCGCAGAGGTTCCTTGACGCCCAATCCTTCCAGCACCACCACGGCGAGGCGCACACCGCCTTCGTAGGGGATGTGGAGGAGGACTAAAGGATGAAGG
>JALQUY010000124.1:0-1945 GCA_023260615.1 Schleiferiaceae bacterium | reverse complement strand
AAAAAGCGCTTAAATAGGGCCCAGTTCACCGCTACGTTCTCCTGCAGGCCCGGTCCGCGCCACGTTTGGCGGTAGAGGGAGTGCGTCCACCAGGCGGCTACATTTCGGTAGGCTTTCCGAACGATCCAACGCTCCGGGTGGTGCGCGCCACGGATGTAATCGACAATGGCCAGCAGCTCGCGGTAGACCTTGCCGTTGGCATTGGCGCGCTGCCGCTGGGTGACGGCGTGCAGGCGGAAGTAATTGAGGATTTCTGGGGTGTAGACGATGTCGCCCGCTTCTAGCATCCGGATGTAGAACATCCAGTCACCGTTCAGTTTAGCGGTGGGGTCGGCGCCCCCGATGGCGTGAAAGCGTTCGGCCCTGAGTAAAGCGCCGGAGGCATTCGGGACGACATTGTGCAAAATCATGTACTGCTCAATCTCGTTCATGCCGCTGTTGGCGTAGGGTTTGGACCAACGATCGCCCCCAAAAATGTACTGGTAGTGCACGTCAAAGCTGTGCAGGGGCTCGCTTTGCTCGTTGATGAGCATGGACTGGCCGTAGGCGATGACGGCGCGGGGATGCGCGTCCAGCAAGGCCACAAGTTTCTCGAGGAGCTGAGGATCGGCCACATCGTCACTTTCCGCAATCCAGAGGTAGTCGCCTTGAGCCATGGCGGCCCCTTTGTTCCACTGCGCAAAGGTGCTGCCGCTGTTGGTGGCATTGGGGGTGAAGCGGAAGCGGGCATCCTTGGCTTCCCAGGCTGTCAAAATCTCGACCGAACGATCCGTCGACGCATCGTCCAAAAGCAGCACCTCAAAGTCCTGAAAACTCTGGTTGGCAATGCTTTGCAAGCGCTCTTCCAGGTAGGGCGCATGCATGTAGTTGGGGACGATGACGCTCACGCGCGGCCGGGGCTCCTTCATACCCCGAATTTACACTACCTTCCGGCCCCATGCGCGCTGTTATCTACGGATTGCCCAAAAGTGGCACGACCTACCTCTTTTCGCTCTTGGCCGAAGCCATGACCCAAGAAGGTCCCCTCGTGGAATGCTTCGAACCTAAAACCATCGATGCGGACGGCACCTTGCGCCGCGGCGACGGCATGGCCTGGCCGCCGGCGGCGCACCAACTCGCCAAAATCCTGTACGCCGACGCCAACCAAAAATCCGGTTGGAATGGCCCTGAGGCGCAAGCCGCCTTTGCAGAATTTGATAAGAAGATCTTCTTGGTTCGTGACCCTCGCGACCGCTGGATTTCCGGCTTTTTCTACCGTTGGTTTCACCTCCACAATCCGGATCCCGAGGCCTTCTACCGGGCCCTTCGTTTGACGGAACACAAGGAAAAGCACCCCGATGAGGTGCCCTTCCACCAGCTGCACAGCAGCGACCCAACGGTGCTCCAGAACTGGGCAGATGGGTATAAGCAAGGCTTGGATGCCCTGTCTGATTTCTTGACGGGCCTGGCTCAGGACGGTTGGTTCATCTTACACTACGAGGACCTGGTCGACAAGAATTGGACGGCTTTGGAGGCCTACTTGGGCTTCCGTTTGGCGGCGGATCACGGTATTCGTCCCAGTTTCAAGCACGTGAGCCGAACCAACAGCCACAGCAACTGGCGCCGCTGGTTTACCCCGGATGACGAGGCCTTTTTCAAGCCGGTTTTTGGCCCCTTCTTACAGGCCCAAGGCTACGATGCGGAGGATTGGCGCTTGGATAGCGTTCAAGAACTGCCCGCAGCGGAGGGTTCCGGCTACATGCACCGCCTCTTTCACCACCCCAACGGTCCGCATGCGCTGCCCTTGCCGTGGAAGGCACGATTCAAAAAATTCCTGAAAGGTCTGCTAGGCCGGGCCTAAGGCTCCAAGCGCCAGTCTTGGCGAAGGTGCACCCCGTTCTTGCCTGAAGGGTAGGCGGGGGCCTGCGCTAGGAAGCCCCCAGAAGCTACATGGAAGCCCCACACA
>JALQUY010000123.1:2784-3976 GCA_023260615.1 Schleiferiaceae bacterium | reverse complement strand
CTCAAGAAGCGTTGTGTTGGATTCGACCGCGAAGCATCCAGCGGATGTCATGGTAGGTCTGTACCAGCCACCAGATGGCGCCTAGCAGGGGGAGGGGAGTGATGCCGTCCAGCATTTGGGCCGATTCGTTTGTTTTCGAATTAAAGAGTTCCGGTAGGGGAGCGTCCGCATCGACATAAAACCACGTGCCCTCAAAGAAGAAGCCGTAGTGGCCAAAGAAAGGGAAGAAGAGCTGCTTTTGAAACCAACCGTCCGCCCCGTAGATCCAGTCGCCGGCAATCACAAAGACCATCGTTCCCAGTAAAAGCTGCCACAGCGCAATAGGCGTGGCGGACCAGCGCGCGTAGGCGGATTGGCTCCAAATGGAAACGAGTCCTAAGCTCAGAAATCCGAGCCCCAAGCCTCCAAACACCACGCCGTACACACTTCCGGCAAACAGCAAAAGGAGATACTCATGTCCATAGCTGATGTTCAACTCCCCATCACAAGATGCCACGCTCATGGGTAAGAGGAGCAGAAGCGCCCAAGCGAGCAGGCGGCGGGCTTCGCGTTTGCGTACGGGGGTCCAGTTCATGCTTAGGAGTTTAGGGTTTCCCAGAGTTTGACCACGTCCGCGGCTTCCTGCGCATCGTGGACGCGCAGAATTTGGGCGCCACGCTCCAGCGCATAGAGGTGAAGGCCGCTTGTGGCCGGCAAAACGGTGTCTGGGCTTCGGTCCAAATGCTTCCAAAGCATGCTCTTGCGCGACAAACCGATGTAGAGGGGAGCCTCCAGATCCTGTAGAAGGGGCAAGTCTTTCAACACGCGGTAATTGGCTTCCACCGTCTTTCCAAAGCCCAATCCCGGATCTAGGAGGACGTGCTCAACGCCTTGTTGGCGGAGTTCGTGCAGATGGCGGTGAAAATAGGCGTGTAAGTCCGCCATGACCTTGTCGGGGGTCAAGGCGGCATCCTGCATGGTGCTAGGGCTGTGACCAGCGGGATAGTGGGTGAGGATGTAGGGGGCTTTTGTTTGGGCCGCAACCGTCCAAATGGTCGGGTCTAAACTTCCGCCAGACACATCGTTGATGATATGTGCGCCTTGGGCGAGGGCCCGGTAGGCAATCTCGCCCCGAAAGGTGTCAATGCTGATAGGCACGCCGGGAAAGCGCAGCGCCAAACGCTGTAGGGCGGGCGCTACGCGGGCCCATTCT
>JALQUY010000123.1:0-2774 GCA_023260615.1 Schleiferiaceae bacterium | reverse complement strand
CGTGCTGCACCCCCCGAGGTCCAGCCACTGAGCCCCGCCTGCGAGGAGGGCTTCCGCATGGGATTCGGCGGCATCGGCGGAGGCGACTCGGCTTCCGGCGTAAAAAGAATCGGGTGTAGTGTTGAGAATGCCCACGATGACGGGGCGCTTGGCGGACCAGGTTTGGCCCGATATGGGCAAAGAAAAAGAGCGGAACATCGTACCTTTCACATCCTAAAGATACTCATGGCAAACACCGCACACGAATACGCAACGGTCATTGACCAATGCCGTCAATTGTTCACCAAGAAGGCGCAGGATTATGGAACTGCGTGGCGCATCCTTCGGCTGCCCTCTTTGACGGACCAAATCTTCATCAAAGCCAACCGCCTGCGCTCCATCCAAATGGCGGGTACACAGAAAGTAGCGGACCCCATGGAAGGTGAGTTCATTGGCATCGTCAACTACAGCATCATGGCGCTGATTCAAATGGAAAAAGGCGTTGCCCATGAGCCCGACATGACCGCTGAAGAGGCGCTCGAAGCGTACAATACCCAAGCGGAAATCATCAAGAACCTCATGGAGGCCAAGAACCACGACTACGGCGAGGCGTGGCGCGACATGCGGATTTCTTCTCTGACGGACCTCATTCTCCAAAAATTGCTCCGCGTCAAACAAATCGAAGACAACCAGGGCCAAACCTTGGTCAGTGAAGGCATTGACGCCAATTACCAGGACATGGTCAACTATGCGGCCTTTGCCTTGATAAAACTGAATTTTCCAGCATGAAGAACCTTCTCACCCAGATCTCCCGCGTCCTAGTTGGGGGCTTGTTTATTTTCAGTGGGGTCATCAAGATGAACGACCCCGTCGGCTTTGGCTTTAAGCTGGAGGAATACTTTGGGGAAGACGTTTTGAACTTGCCTTTTTTACAGCCCTGGGCTTTGCATTTGGCGGTGTTCTTGGTGGTGCTGGAGGTGATGCTGGGCATCTTTTTGCTGCTGGGCTGCTTTAAGCGTTTCACCCTTTGGAGCCTGGCCGGCATGATGGCCTTCTTCACTTTCTTAACCTTTTACAGCGCCTACTTCAACAAGGTGACGGATTGCGGCTGCTTTGGGGATGCCATTCCCTTGACGCCATGGGAGAGCTTTAGCAAGGACGTGGTTTTGAGCATCTTGATTGCCGTTCTGATTTGGGGCCAAACGCATATTCGCACCTGGCTTCCGGTCCGAATCAACCAAGCCAAAATGGCCGGCGCCCTTCTGTTTTGCGCCCTATTCACCAACCACGTGTTGAGCCATGGTCCGGTCTGGGATTTCCGCGCGTACAAGCCCGGTACCGATGTCTTGGTAGCCATGAAGTCAGCCGAAGAACTCGGTTTGGAGCCTCCCAAGTACGAAACCTACTTCACCCTTGCGGCAGCGGACGGCAGTCGCGTTGAAGTTTCAGGAACGGCCTACATCGACGAAAAGTGGTACGAGCGCACGGACTACACCATCGTAGAGGACGGCACCTACAGCAAAAAAATTGCTGAGGGCTACGAGCCTCCCATCCATGACTTCGCTATTATGATCAACGGCGAAGACCGCACGGAGGAGTTCGTTGCCGCTCCGCAAGTCCTTTGGCTGATTGCGTATGACTTGTCCAAGGCGAACACCTCCGAGCTTGAACGCCTCATTGCGGAGCTCAACCTCCACGTCGCGAAGAGCGGTGTCAAGGTGGTGGGCATGACCTCCTCGAGCGACGAGGAGATTGCAGCCTTGGTGGGGAAAACCGGCTGCCGTTTTCCTTGGGCGGTGATGGATGGTACGGCCTTGAAGACGGTTCAGCGCTCCAATCCCGGGGTAACCTTGCTGGAGGACGGTGTCATCCAAACCCACTGGCACTACAATGATGCTATATTCTTAAAAGACAGCAATTTAGTCTGGCCTGAATGACGCGTCGCTGGAAGTCCATTGCCCAGTCTGTTCTCGTCCTGTGGGGCGTTGCTACGCTCGTATTCTTCTTGTTTCATGCGGTGGCCGGGGATCCCGCCCGAATGATGCTCGGCCAGGTGGAAGATCCTCAGGCCCTTGCAGCATTGCGCGCCGAATATGGCCTGGACCAACCCTTGCTGGTGCAGTACGGCCGCTACCTCGAAGGACTCCTTCCCATCGGTGAAACCACCGATGGCGGTTGGGGACTCCGCTGGCCGGATCTCCAAACCTCCTACCAGCAAAAGGGTCGCGCCGTAACAAGCATGCTAGCAGCAACGCTCCCCAACACCGCCCTCTTGGCGATCTTGTCCATGGGCTTGGCCTTGGTGATCGGCATTCCATTGGGGTTATTTGCTGCCGTCCGCCAAGGAACTCTCGCCGATCGCGCCGTCGTGTTCCTTTCTACCACGGGCATGGCGATGCCGAGCTTCTTCAGCGCCGTTCTCATCGGTTGGATTTTTGGCTTTGTGCTCGCCCCCTGGACGGGCCTTCCCATGACGGGGAACTTGAGGGAGCTGGACGATTTTGGCGAGTTCTACCGCTTGCACTGGCAAAACGCGATTCTGCCTGCCGTCACCTTGGGCGTTCGGCCCCTGGGGGTGATTGCCCAAATGATGCGCTCCTCGGCCTTGGAGGTGATGAGTCAAGACTATGTCCGAACCGCCTACGCCAAAGGCCTTTCGCGTACCCAAGTGATGCGCCGCCACGTGCTCCGAAATGCCCTCAACCCTTTGGTAACCACGGTTTCAGGTTGGTTGGCGGGTCTCTTCTCCGGGGCTGTCTTTGTCGAATCTGTTTTTGGCTGGAACGGCACCGGCA
>JALQUY010000122.1 GCA_023260615.1 Schleiferiaceae bacterium | reverse complement strand
AACGCCCACCCCGACAGCTTGTACTATCCCTCCTTGGTGGCGCACATTCAAGCCTTCAAGGAAAACGGGCAGCTCGCCTGGGATAAATACCTCGAGACGACCTACGATACGCCCAAAGATTCTGGACTCTTTACCACCCAAGGCCACCGCCTGTACCGTCTGATCATCCCAGGCTTTACGACCAACGAAAACCGCCTCGATTGGACCTATAAGTTGGTGCTGCAAAGAGATTCAGCCTCTGCTGCCTTCGCGACGGCGGAAACTCCCCTGGTTAAGAATTTCACGCTGAAGAAGCCTACCCCCATTGGCATTCAACGCCTCAATTTGACCGCCACGAAGGGGCAAGAAATTGAGTGGAACCAAGCCGTTAATGCGCGCGGCTACCAAGGCTATATCGACATGCTCTACATGGAAATGCCGGAGCATCAACAATCCGATTCTACTCGCCACGTGGTACGCTACTATTTGCCCTACCAGCTGGGCAGCACCTTAAACGGCGGCGCTACGGCAAAAACGACGCTGACGTATGAGTCCTATTACCAGTTTCTCGCAGAATCGCTGCCTGTAAAGCAAGGCTATATCCGATTCTTCCGCGGGTTTACGATTCACTTATCCGCGGGAACCGACGATTTGGCCACCTACATTTCCGTTAGCCAACCTTCGAATACCATCCTTCAGGACCCGCCATTCTTTACCAATGTAAATGGAGGAGCGGGCATTTTTGCGAGTGCAGCGGCCCTAGATCGTCCCAACCTGGGGCTGGCGGATCGCTCCTTTGACAGCTTGGTTTTTGGCAAATTGACATGCCATTTGCGCTTTGCGAAGGCGACTTTCCTGGATACCTTGACATGTAACTGACATTTTGTCTCGCTTGAGGCTTTGGTACGGGGTTTGACCTAATCGGGGCAAATTCACGAATAACTCAAGCATTCAAAATGGGTAAAATCATTGGCATTGACTTAGGAACCACGAACTCCTGTGTTTCCGTCATGGAAGGCAACGAAGCCGTTGTAATTCCAAACGCTGAAGGCAAGCGTACGACCCCATCGGTCATCGGTTTTGTCGAGGGAGGCGAACGCAAAGTGGGCGACCCCGCGAAGCGTCAAGCCATCACCAACCCCAAAAAGACCATTTTCTCCATCAAGCGCTTCATGGGCGAATCCTACTCCAACGTTCAGAAGGAGACCGGCCGCGTTCCCTACGAAGTGGTAAAAGGAGACAACGATACCCCCCGTGTAACGATTGACGACCGTCAGTACACGCCTCAGGAACTTTCTGCGATGATTCTTCAGAAAATGAAGAAGACGGCGGAAGACTACTTGGGCACAGACGTGAACGAAGCGGTTATCACGGTTCCCGCCTACTTTAACGACGCCCAGCGTCAAGCCACCAAGGAAGCCGGCGAAATTGCAGGCCTCACGGTGCGCCGCATCATCAACGAGCCTACTGCAGCCGCTTTGGCCTACGGTATTGACAAGCAGAACCGCGATATGAAAATTGTCGTGTTTGACTGCGGTGGTGGTACGCACGACGTGTCCATCCTGGAGTTGGGCGATGGCGTATTTGAAGTGAAGTCAACGGACGGCGACACGCACTTGGGCGGTGACGATTTTGACGATCGCATCATCAACTGGTTGGCCGATGGCTTTGAAAAAGAAGAAGGCACGGACTTGCGCAAGGACGCGATGGCGCTCCAGCGTTTGAAGGAGGCGGCAGAAAAGGCAAAAATTGAATTGTCCAGCTCTTCTAGCACGGAAATCAACCTTCCCTACATCACGGCTACGGCTAGCGGTCCCAAGCACATCGTGAAGTCTTTGTCACGCGCCGAATTTGAGCGCCTCGTGGCCGACTTGATCGAGCGCACCATTGCTCCCTGTAAGTCTGCGTTGAAGAACGCGGGCCTCTCTACAGGCGATATCGACGACGTGATCTTGGTCGGTGGTTCAACCCGAATCCCCGCCATCCAAGACGCCGTGAAGAAGTTCTTCGGCAAGGAGCCCAACAAAGGCGTGAACCCCGACGAGGTGGTAGCCATCGGTGCTGCGATCCAAGGCGGTGTCCTCGCGGGCGACGTGAAGGACGTGCTTTTGCTGGACGTTACGCCTTTGTCCTTGGGTATTGAAACCATGGGCAGCGTGATGACCAAGTTGATTGAAGCTAACACGACCATCCCCACCAAAAAGTCAGAAGTGTTCTCTACGGCGAGCGACAACCAGCCTAGCGTAGAAATCCACATCCTGCAGGGCGAACGCCCCATGGCCAAGGACAACAAGACCATCGGTCGCTTCCACTTGGACGGCATTCCCCCCGCGCCTCGCGGTGTGCCCCAGATCGAGGTCACCTTTGACATCGACGCCAACGGTATCCTGAACGTCAGCGCCAAGGACAAAGCCACCGGCAAAGAGCAGAAGATCCGTATCGAAGCTTCTTCGGGCTTGAGCCAGGAGGAAATCGAAAAGATGAAGAAGGAAGCTGAGGCAAACGCCGACGCGGACAAGGCCGCTAAGGAGCGTGTAGACAAACTCAACGCAGCGGACCAAATGATCTTCCAAACGGAGAAGCAGCTCAGCGAGTTTGGCGACAAGCTCGGCGACAAGAAAGGCGCCATCGAGGAATCTTTGGAGAACCTCAAGAAGGCCCACGCTTCTCAAGAAATCAGCGCGATTGATGCAGCCATGGAGCAAATCAACGAAGCGTGGAAAAACGCTTCCGAAGAGATGTACAAGGCGCAGCAAGAAGCCGGTGACGGCGGTCAGCCTGGACCCGATGCCTCTGCAGGTGGCGGTGCCGACGACGTGACCGACGTTGAATTTGAAGAAGTGAAGTAAGCGCCCCGCGCTTAGTTCTAGAAACGTGAAGCGCGGCCCAGCGGGGCCGCGCTTTTTTATTTTTCGGGTGGGAGAAGGACCGCGTCAGGGAGACTACACCCCCAGCCCCCATAAACCCAACGGCTTACTTCGCCTTGAACGCCCCGTATTTCAAAATGCAGTAGATGGCGCGGAAGCCATCCTTCCAGCCGATTTTCTTGCCCTCTTCAAAGGTTCGGCCGTAGTAGGAGATGCCCACTTCGTAGATGCGGACTTTGGGGATGCGGGAAATTTTGGCCGTCACCTCGGGTTCAAAGCCAAAGCGCTTTTCGGTCAAATGCAGCGACTGGACCATTTCGCGCTTGAAGAGCTTGTAGCAGGTTTCCATATCCGTCAAGTTCAAGTTGGTGAACATGTTGGAGAGGAAGGTGAGGAATTTGTTGCCCAGCGAATGCCAGAAAAACAGGATGCGGTGCGGATTGCCGCCCATGAAGCGCGACCCGTACACGACGTCCGCTTGGCCGGCTAGTACGGGTTGCAGCAATAAATTGTACTCCTCAGGATCGTACTCCAGGTCGGCATCTTGAATGATGACGTAGTCGCCCGTCGCCTGGGCGATGCCGGTGTGCAGGGCCGCCCCCTTGCCTTGGTTGACGGTATGCGCATGGTAGCGGATGGGCAGAGCCGGATGCCCTGCTGCCCAGGCCTGAATGGCTGCTTCAGTGTCATCCTTGGAGCAATCGTTCACGATAATGACTTCCTTGGTCCAGCCGTTGGGCAATTGCACGTTCAGGACCTTGTCCAAAATAAAGTGGATGGTGGGCCCTTCGTTGTAGGCCGGGATGACGATGCTAAGTACAGGCATGGGGGCAAAAATAGGGGTTTTGGGCACTACCTTGTTGGTATGAAGCCCGTTCTACCGCTTGAACCGCGCTGGCTGTCTTTTGATGCTGGCCACCTAGATGATTTTTCTGAAACGAGTCCATCTCTTTTTTTGGACCGAACCCCCTCCGAACGCGTCCATTGGCTGAATTTTAGGGGCTATCCCGAGGAGTCGGCCTGGCAGCAATGGCGCGAGGCCATGGGGCTCAACCCACACATGATGATGGACGCGGTGGATGCCAAGCAGCGCCCCTTGATGGAAGAATATCCCGAGGCCTTGTTCTTGTCCGCCAAGAGCATTGTCAAACGCAAAGGGTCCCGGGTCAAGCTGGAACA
>JALQUY010000121.1 GCA_023260615.1 Schleiferiaceae bacterium | reverse complement strand
CTGCGGTAGGGATTCTCGCGCTCACCCCAAGAGTTCTTGACGATGTAGTAAATACCTCCGTTCTGATCGGCCACTTTGCCCACGATCTGCATACCGTGGTCGTCCGTGGACTCGTAGTTGTCGTAGGCGATTTGGCGAAGTTCTTGTGTCACTACCATTTCCTCGTGGGGACCGGTGTACACGTTGCTCTTTTCTTCGTCGCTCATCTTGCTCCAAGGCTTGGCAGGAAGAACTGCAACGCCATTCTTGAGGGAGAAGCCCTTTTCAGACACGTCGGTGGCCCAGGCAATGGTGTAGCCGTTTTCCAATGCGTGGTCAATGGTGGCCATCATGTCGTCCAAAGGAACGTTGTAGGAGAGGCCCCAAGTCCAGTTGTCGGGTACTTCGATGGCAAACCACGATTGGAAGGGGTGGTGCGTGTAGGAGGTGAGCTGCACGTAATCGTCGGGGTTGATGCCCAAGACTTGGTCCGCAAACGTGCGCGGGGTATAGGACTTGCCGTTGTATTTGAACAAGCTGGGCTCTTCGCCCAAGTAGGCATCCAAAACACCCGTGAAGCCTTGCTTCCACACTGGCGTCAGCGTACCCGAGTTCTTATTGACCACCGCGTCTACAATGCCCTTCAAGGATGCTTCCAGCTCATCGTGGTCGTTGTAGTCCTTGCCGTAGTTAAGACCTGCATAGGCCTCTTGAGGAACGGCCCCGTAATGCTTGATAACATAGAGCATGTCGGGCATAGCGCCGCCTTGGGCGAAGTTGAGGTAGCCGTGAAGACGAACGTAGCGATCCGCCTTGTCTTGGTAGACTTTGCGCACCGTGTACATCTCGGACAAGTCCATGACGGGCTTGCCCATGCGGATCAATTCAGACTCGATGAAGCCCGTGGTGGAGTAGGACCAGCAGGTGCCTGTGGACCCTTGGTTCTTTACGGGAGTCGCTTCGAGATCCACCAAGGTTTTGAATTCAAACGTGGCGCCATCTGTAGCGCCATTGCCCGCCACCTTGTTGATCAAGTTGACCTGGGCGGTCATGCTGAAAGCCGAAATAGCTAAAGCGCTGAAAATAATGGTCTTATTCATTGTTGGGTAAATTAACTAATTAACGTTTGTAGGCGACGGGAGCATCTTTTAAACCGCCCGAATAGTCGTAGAATCCACGACCGGATTTAACGCCCAAGTCTCCTGCGGTCACGAGGTTGACCAGGAGTGGATTAGGCGCGTATTTGGACTGACCCAGTCCGTCGTGCAGGACCCGAAGGATGCTCAAACAGACATCCAAACCGATGAAGTCCGCCAACTGCAAGGGGCCCATGGGGTGGGCCATGCCGAGCTTCATGATGCCGTCAATTTCCGCAACACCGGCGACACCCGTTTGGAGCGTCTCCACGGCTTCATTGATCATAGGCATGAGGATTCGGTTGGCTACAAACCCTGGGTAGTCGTTGCAGGAGATGGGTATCTTGCCCAGCGCTTCAGAAAGGGCAATCACCGCTTGGGTGGTGGCTTCTGAGGTTTTGTAGCCGCAAATGATTTCCACCAGCTTCATAACCGGTACGGGATTCATAAAGTGCATGCCAATAACGAGTTCGGGACGCTTGGTGACTGCGGCAATCTTGCCAATGGAGATGGACGAGGTATTGCTGGCCAGAATACAGCCGGCGGGCGCCAGTGCATCGAGGTCACGGAAGATTTGAAGTTTGAGGTCCTCGCGCTCCGTGGCCGCTTCCACGACAATGTCTGCGTGGGAAACAGCACTAGCCAAGTCCAGGGAAGTGGTGATTCGACCCAAGGCAGCTTCGGCTTCCGTATCGGTCAAGAGCTCCTTAGCCACCTGACGGTCCAGATTCTTCTGAATGGTGCCCAAAGCCTTATCCAGAGCGGGTTGGGCGATATCAAAGAGGGTAACGGAGTAGCCGCTGGTAGCAAAGACGTGCGCAATGCCATTTCCCATGGTTCCGGCCCCTAAAACAGTGCAGTTTTTCATGTCCCGAAAGATAGGGCAGCAATCACTTCCCTCGGCCTTGGATCACGGTCCAAACCGTGTAAATCCCCACCTTGATGTCGTTGAAAAAGGACATGTTTTCGATGTAAACCAAGTCGTACTCCATGCGACGAATCATTTGGTCCACCGTGCTGGCGTACCCGTAGCGCACCATGCCCCAGCTGGTGATGCCGGGCTGGACTTTGTAGATGTGGCGGTACTGGGGGGCTTTTTCAAGGATTTGCTCGGCAAAAAAGGCACGTTCGGGGCGGGGACCTACCAAGCTCATGTCGCCGATGAAGACGTTCCAGAACTGTGGAAGTTCGTCCAAACGGTATTTGCGGAGGATGCGACCGATAGGCGTAATGCGCGGATCTTCTTCGCTGCTCAACTGGGGCCCAGCCTGTTCCGCGTGAATGCCCATGGAGCGGAATTTGACGATTTTGAAGGGCTTGGCTTTTCGGCCCAAACGCTCTTGCCAGTAAAAGGCTGGACCGCCGTCCTTCATGACCAAGAGGCCTAGGACAATCAAGAGAGGGCTAAGCAGCAGCAGGGCCAGACCGCTGAGCGCGATGTCTGCTATGCGTTTGGTGTTGCGCTGCCAAGGGTCCATGGGGTCCAAATGCCACTCCATTAAGGGTACCCCATGTTCGTCAATGCCCACCATGCCCGATAAAATGCCGTAGGTATCGGGCACCATGAAGATTCGGGCACCTAGCATTTCTAAGTCGAGCACCAAGGGCGTGAGACGGTCGTGCTGCTGGGCTGGAAGTGCCATGATGCAGTCTTCCACGTGCAGGCGCTCTACCCACATGGGCAATTCCGCAGCGGGGCCGAGCATAGGCAAATCATCCAAAGAGCGCTTGTCCCCATCGTTTTCCGTGTTGATCCATCCGGCCAAAATTTCACCCGCTTCATGCGCATGGCGCTTGAGTGCGGGCAAATGCGCTTCTAGACTTTCTCGGGAACCCACAAGAAGCGTGGGGAAGGTGAATTTCTTCTGTTTGATAGCCCGGCGCACATAGTAGCCGAGTAGGATTCGGCCCAAAACCGTCCAGAACAACAAGGTCCCAGCAAAGAGCCCTCCGCTTTTGAAATAGCCGCTGTAGTCGTTTACGTAGTCGTCCAGCAGGAAAAGAATGAAATACGAGAGGCTGAAAGCGGCCCAAACCTGAAGGGAGCGACTCAACTCTTTGAGGCGGGATTTTCGCAAGGGACGCAGGTAGAGTCCCACAATGCCCATGGAGGCGATCCAGAGCAAGCCAGTCAGGAAGGCTCCTAAGCTGTAAAACGTGTCCCAAGGCATGGTGGAGAGGCCAAAGCGTTCGGGCTCCAATACCGATTTGCGCAGGACATAGAGTAACGTGTACGCCAAAACAGCACCGCTAAAATCCCACGCGATGTACCGAGCCCTCCAAAAGTGGGCGATGCGGTTGAGACGTGGGCTACGTGGACTCATGGGCGGTACACCAATCGAACATTATCCACGAGAACGGTATCCAACTTGCCGTTGCCGGCTTTGATTGCACCCAACCAAATGCGGTAATCCGTTGCCTCGGGCACCCCGGAAACCTCCGAAATCAGATTGATGTAGGCATGATTCCAGGAAGCCGTCGGGTTCAAGGTGGCCGTGGGCATTTGAAGTACTTGGCCTGGGCTGTACGCAATGACGCCTACCGTGATCGGTGTGGAACACCGGTAATCCAGTTCCACGTATACGTTCGCGCTTTGTTTGGGTAAGACGTAGCGATCCATGCTATGCACTTCAAAACGACTCAGTCCCGTATCTAGTATGGCCAAACCGCTGTAGGTATTGCTTTCGCCCGAGGGCGCTGGGAAGCGGAGGGAGGGGTCTGCCGTCAAAATCCACGATGTATCACTTTGTAGGGTAGCCACAAGACGTTGCCCAACAGTTTCAAAGTTCTCCAAAGGACTAACGATGAGGTTTCCGCCAAAGCCGGTCCAATCGTAGCTCAGCACGCGCGGTGAGCCTCCCAAAGGCAGGTTGCTGGTTTTGCCGCGCTGTAAATTCACCGTGGCATGGTAGTCGGTGTAGAACGTGTAAATCCCGCGAAAGCTAGAAATGCC